>NZ_JBWLUY010000013.1:0-202712 GCF_057784295.1 Mesorhizobium sp. CNPSo 4688 | reverse complement strand
ACCGGTGGCCAGGTCATCTCGGAAGACCTCGGCATCAAGCTCGAGAACGTCGGCCTCAACATGCTCGGCCGCGCCAAGAAGGTGTCGATCTCCAAGGAGAACACCACCATCGTCGACGGCGCCGGCAAGAAGGCCGAGATCCAGGGCCGCGTTGCCCAGATCAAGCAGCAGATCGAAGAGACCACGTCGGACTACGACAAGGAGAAGCTGCAGGAACGTCTCGCCAAGCTGGCGGGTGGCGTTGCGGTGATCCGCGTCGGTGGCGCGACGGAAGTCGAAGTCAAGGAAAAGAAGGACCGCGTTGATGACGCCCTCAACGCGACCCGCGCGGCCGTGGAAGAAGGCATCGTTGCTGGTGGTGGCGTCGCCCTGCTGCGCGCTTCGGCCAACATCAAGGCTGCTGGCGCCAATGCCGACCAGGCGGCTGGCATCAACATCGTTCGTCGTGCTCTGCAGGCTCCTGCCCGCCAGATCGCCTCGAACGCCGGTGCGGAAGCTTCGATCGTTGCCGGCAAGATCCTCGACAACAAGGGCGCGACCTTCGGCTACAACGCCCAGACCGGCGAGTATGGCGACATGATCGCCATGGGCATCGTCGACCCGGTCAAGGTCGTTCGCACGGCTCTCCAGGACGCGGCTTCGGTCGCCGGCCTGCTCGTCACCACCGAAGCCATGATCGCGGAGGCTCCGAAGAAGGAGTCGGCTGGCGGCGGCATGCCCGGCGGCATGGGCGGCGGCGGCATGGGCGGCATGGGCGGCATGGATTTCTAATCCAAGCCCATCAGCCTTCAGATACGGAAAGGGCGGCAGCAATGCCGCCCTTTTTCTTTCTGGTTGGCAGAGTGCCTCAGACGACCTCAGCGAGTTCGATCAGATTGCCGAAGGGGTCGGCGAAGAAGGCCAGCTTGCGGCTGATGTCGTCGAGCTTGAACGGCTCGGTGACGATGGCGACGCCGCGCTTGCGCAGTTCGGCCACGGTCGCTTCTATGTCGGCCACGCTGATGCAGAAATGGTGGTAGCCGGCATAGCGCAGGCTATCGCCAAGATCGGTGTAGGTCGGCGCATCGATCGGCAACGGATCGCCGCCGCCCAGCAGTTCGATCATGAAATGGTCGTCATTGGCCGGCGCGAGATAGGCGAGTTGCTCGTCGGCGAACGGCCATTCGTGAACCACGCGGAAGTCGAGCTTGTCAACATACCAGCTCTTGGCAACCTCATAGTCGGCGACGCGCAGCGCCACGTGATGGCCGCGCATATTGGCGAAAGCCGACACTGTGTTTTTGGCGGGGATCGGGAAGTCAGCCATTTTATCTCTCCTTTGGACCGTGAGCCGCTGAATGGTTTCTTGCGGCGACGTGGAGAAGATGGCGCAAATCGATTAGCTCTATTAGAGTGGCAATTGTCTTGACACTCCTGAGCAAGAATCATCAATGCGCGCAACCGATCTCTCTGAACTTGCCGCCTTCGATGCGGTGGCGCGGCACAGCAGCTTTCGCCGCGCGGCAGAAGAGCGTGGCGTGACCGCGTCGGCGATCAGTCATGCCGTGAGCAATCTCGAGGAACGCGTTGGGCTGCGCCTGCTCAACCGCACGACGCGCAGCGTGTCGCTGACCGATGCGGGGGCGATGTTGCAGGCCCGGCTGGCGCCGGCCTTCGGCGACATTGGCGCGGCACTCGATGCTCTCAACCAGTTCCGCGACACGCCATTTGGCAAAGTGCGCATCAACGTCCCAAACTCGATCGCGCCTTTCGTGTTGGGGCACATTATCGGCCCGCTCATCACGAATAACCCCAACCTCGAAGTCGAAATCGTGGCGACCGACAGGCTGGTCGATATCGTCGAGGAAGGTTTTGACGCCGGCATCCGGCTTGGCGAAAGCCTACGGGACGGTATGATCGCCGTGAAGATCAAACCGCGTATGCGCTTTGCGGTCGTCGGCTCGCCGGGCTATTTCCGCAACCACGAAATCCCAACGACGCCACGCGACCTCGGCGGCCATGTCTGCGTGCAGAACATGTATCCAAACGGCATCCGCTACCCCTGGGAATTCGAACTGGAGGGCGAGGCCATCGCCTTCCATCCGAGCGGCCCGATTGCGCTCGACGACCATGAGTTGATGGTGCACGCCGCACTATCGGGCGTCGCGCTGGCCTATGTCTGGGAGAACCGCGCCCAGCGCGACATTCTCGACGGCAGGCTGGTACGCTGCCTGGACGAATGGTGTCCTCCGGAGGATTGGTTTCATCTCTACTACCCCAGCCGCCGTCACATGTCGGCGGGACTGCGTGCGGTTGTCGACGCGATGAAAGTATAGAGGCCAAACCTTAGAAGCTGCTCAGACCAGAACCCGGAACCTCGCATCCGAGATTCCGGGCCAGTGCCGGTTAGTGCCCTGCCCTGTGCAGCTTCACCGAGGTCTCGGGGCAGTTCTGGATGGTCTGGAAGATCACGCAGTAGCGGTCGGTGAGCTCGACCAGCTGGTCGAGACTGCTCTGCGGCGCGTCGGTGTCGAAACGCAGGCGTATCTCCTTGAAGCCGACCAGCACGCCTTCGGTGACGTCTACCGGTCGGCCAGCGCCAGCTTGGCGCCGAGCATGACGAAGGCGCCGGCGAAGGTGCGGCGCATCCACGTCAGCACCTTCGGCCGCGACACGACGTGGCTGCGGATCGAGGCGGCGAAGATCCCGTAAGCGACAAACACGACGAAGGTCAAAAACATGAAGACGCTGCTCAGTTCCAGCATCTTCGAGAATGCGTTTGGTTCGGTCGTACTGACGAATTGCGGCAGGAAGGCAAAGAAGAAGATCGACAGTTTCGGGTTGAGGATGTTGATCAGAATGCCGGAGGTGATGACCTTGGCGGCCGAGCGGGGTGCTGCGTTTTCATCGACGCTCAAGCCGCCCTTCTCCTTCAACGTGTTCCAGGCCATGTAGAGGAGATAGGCGACGCCGAGATATTTCAGCGTCTCGAAGGCGACAGCACTTGTGTGCAACAACGCTGCCAGGCCGGTGATGGCGGCGGCCATATGCGGGATGATGCCGAGCGTGCAACCGAATGCGGCAATGATCGAGGCGCGCACGCCGCGCGAAAGCCCGGCGCTCAGCGTGTAGAGAACGCCGGTGCCGGGCGAAGCCACGACGATCAGCGACGTCAACAGGAATTCGATGCTCATGGATCCTCCAACGCCCTGCCCGGCGTGGAAGCTATCGGGTGATGTGAGGTTGGGCAAGCGGGCGATTGGCTAGATTGTCGTCATCCCGTGCGCCTTGCGCGCCATCAGGCAATCGTCGCCGCCGGGCATGCAGGCGCGGCAGACGTCGGGGCGGATCTCGTAAATGCCGCAGGCCGTGTGCTTGCCGACCTCGCCGGTCAGCGCCGAACAGCGGACACCGTCGCAGCGCATGCCGGACAGGTCAGCCGCCACGAATTTTTCCGGGATCCGGTCGAGCTGCGCATCGTCTTCCATCGAGAAGCGTGGCCATTCGGCGGAGTAGGAACAGCAGGCGCCGCAGCTCTGACAGTCGAAGATTACGACCGCGCCCTCATCGCCAGACAAAAAGTCTGGTGCGTCAGCCAGGTCGGCGGGCGCGATGGCGGGATGACCGGGAGCTTGCGGCAAGGCACTATTTTTTCTTGCCTGCCTTGCCCTTCGGCGCGTCCGCCGGCGACTTGAACAGGTCGGTCGCGGCCTCCGTGGCCTCAGCGGCCTTCGGCGCGGCAGCGGGCTTGGCAGGCTTTGCAGCGGCAGCCGGCACTGCCGGCTGGTCCTTGGCGGAAAACTTTATGGCCATGTCAGTCCTCGTCGGAAAAACGCGATGATGGTGCGCGCGGATTGCGCAAGCGGCCGATCAGCGCCGAGACCGCCGTGATGTTCATTTCCTCGGGCGACCAGTTCCTGGCCTCGGCGATGTGATGCGCCGCCAGCTCGCGATGCGTGCTGCCGCTGTAGGCGGCATCCTGATAGGTCACCCGCTCCAGGGTCTTTTTGTCCTCGCGGACATATTCGATCAGGTAGTTCGGGGCTTCGGCGCGGCCGCGCACGCCGACGCGCACCTGTGCATCGCCATGCGCGCGCTTGCAGCGCTCGAGTTTTTCCAGCACGCGGCGGACATATTCGACCGGCTTGTCCAGGCCTTCGACCATGGACGCGATGGTCGAATCGGAATCGATCGGTGTAGGCGGTACGCGCTTGGTGGCCATCAACGTTTACCTGCCCGCTTCGGCAACGCCGCCAGGGCGGCCGCCGCTGCCATCTCGTCGGCTTCCTTTTCCTTGCGCAGTTCGCGCAAGCGTGCGGTCTTGGCTTCGCGTGCCTCGCTCACGGCATCACGCTCGGACAGGATGCGGTTGAGCGACATCGACTGGGTTTGCGTCTTGCTGAACAGCGAGCCGGCTTGGTCGGCGGTCTTCGATTGAGTGGTCAAGACTTTCTCCTGTCGGGAGCCTGATGCCGATAGAGCGAGACCGGTCTTCGGTCACGACCAAAGCAGAACGGCATCGGGGCAATACGGGCGGTTCAGATTGCTGGAGCGTCCCTTAGCACGTTCCGGCCGGCGTGCAGCGCACTTTTAGCGGCATGACACGCAAAATGAAAAAGGCCAGGCACCGCCTGACCTTCCATGGAAGCGCCGCGCATCCAATTGGATGCGCAAGGCACTCCTTTCAGCCTTTCACCGGTGCCAGTACATCCGTGGTCACCGGAAGGCCGAATTTCTTGATCAGGCCGCCTTCAACTGGTCGGCGGACATCTTGCCCGACTTGTTATCGCGGGTCATCTCGTAGCCGAGCTTCTGACCCTCGACGATGTCACGCATGCCGGCGCGCTCTACGGCCGAGATGTGGACGAAAACGTCGGCGGAGCCGTCGTCAGGCTGAATAAAACCAAAACCTTTGGTGGCGTTGAACCATTTCACTGTGCCGGTGGCCATGAAGAACCCTTTCCCTGGCAAATATTCGTTCACCATTGTGCGACTGCACAACAGCGTTTGTCTCGATTTTTGATGGGGAAGTTCGTCAAAGGCGCGCATGCGTGCGCGGATAACAAAAGTCGGTCAAACAAATATCGACATATGTCTTGTAGACTTCTTTTGGCACCGAGTCAATTTCTGGTTTTCCCCCGGCCAGAATTCAACCTGGGAGTGCCGTGCCGTGCCGCCTCAACCGGTGAGCCGGCGCAGGGTAAGGCGGGCGTAAAAAAAATTCACCAAGCCTGGAACCATTCCCAAGCCGGCGCATTTTTATGGCGTCAGCAGTACAGAGAGCAATCTCAGAATGCTGGCAACAGGACGCCTCCCGCACATTAAACGGTGCGAGAGGCGTTCTTGTATGGGCCGGTTTATCTCTTTGTTTGACGCAATTCCCAAGGGAAAGCGTAACGCGCTTTTCCCGGGAATACCGCTCATACTTTTCCTGGAATTGCTCTAGCGGCCTACAGGATCGCGCTGATCAGCGGCAGGATCTCGTAGTGGAAACCGCGGCCCGAACTCGACACCGGATCGCCATCGGTCACCGCCCTCGCCTCGGCTTGGTTCTCGACACGCAGGATTAGCAGACCCCAAGGGCCGGCCGGGTCGGCGACCGGACCAGCCAAAATCATGGTGCCCTCGCGCAGCTTGCCGCGCAGATAGTCGGCATGCTGGCCCATCAGTTCCCTCTCCTCCTCCGTCATGGTGAAGGCGAAGTCCGGCCGAGGCGGGATCAGCCGGCAATGGAAGATTTTTTGGGCCCTGGTTTCGCTCGATCCGTCATTACTGGCCATCGGTCCCTCCCGAGGGATGTCGTCACCCGACCATCTGTCGACCTATTCGTCCGGGCCGGGTTCCGGCCACGTCTCCTTCGCCGCTTCCGCATACCAGTGCCGCATAGCCGGCGTTGCCAGCACCGCGTCGACATAGGCGCGTGTATCCGGCGCCAGTTCGCCACCATAGGTGTCGAAGCGAGTGACGACCGGCGCGTACATGGCATCTGCCGCGGTGAAATGGCCAAACAGGAACGGACCGCCCTTGCCGTGTTGTTCGCGGCACTGGCGCCAGATCGTTTCGATCCGCGCGCGCTGCAATTCGCCTTCGGCGTCGAGCGGCTTGTGCCCCTTTGGCCGGCGCAGATTCATCGGCCAGCCATAGCGCACCTCGCGAAAGCCGGAATGCATCTCGGTCGCCACCGAGCGGGCCAACGCACGGGCGCCGATATCCTGCGGCCAGAGTTTTTTCTCCGGAAACAGGTCGGCCAGATATTCAAGGATGGCAAGGGTTTCCCAGACGATCCTGCCATTGTGATTCAGGATCGGTACGAGGCCTGTCGGCGACACTCTCGCCAGATTGGCAAAGGTCTCGGGCGTACGCAGGCGCACGAAGCCTTCCTCGAACGGTATCTCCAGATGCTTCATCGCCACCCATGGCCTCAGCGACCAGGATGAAAAGCATTTGTTGGCGATGATGAGCGTGAATTCGGCCAAGACGGTCTCCCCCCAAGATTTTCGTCACACTAGCCGCTCATACGATGGCGGCAAGCATCCAGGCGACCAGATAGGCAACCAATGCGACGATGATTTGCTGTCCAGGGAACCTAAGCCACGCCTGCCCGTTTTGCCCCCTGCAAATGAAATCCCAGGAGATGCAAAGATGGTGAACAAGGATCAGGTTGCTGGCGTGGCCAAGCAGGTCAAGGGCTCTATCAAGGAGGCCGCCGGCAAGGCGACCGGAAACAGGCAGACCCAAGCCGAAGGCACGGCTGACAAGATTGCCGGCAAAGTGCAGAAGGGCTATGGCGACGTGAAGGACAAGATCAAGAAGGCGCTCTGACCCTTTCACGGTTTTTGCAGACAAAAAAGGCGGCTCACGGCCGCCTTTTTCGTGCGCTGTCAGAAGGTCAGTTTCTTGCTGAAAGCGTTGCTGAATTTCACCCCACCATGATCATCGGTCGCCTCGCCCAGCACCACATCCATGGCCTCGCCGGTTACCCTGGCCAGCGCGAAGCCACCCATATAGGCGGCCTTGGGCTTGAACAGGTCGAGGCCATCGCTGTTATAGATCATCGGCACTTCATGCTGGTGGCCATGGAAGATGGCGATGACGTTGTAGCCCTTCAGCGCTGCCAGCAACGCCTGCCGGTCGGCCTCGCTCCACCAGTGCGGCGCGCCTGAGCCCTCATCGTCATAGGTGCTCTTGGCCGGATCCCAGCGCTCGACCGAAAAAGTGTCCCAGCCATAGTGCTGGAACAGGATGACGGGACGGCCGTCCGCGGCGTAGGTTGCCAGATCCTGCTTCAGCCATGGCAGGCTGCTCACCGCGCCGTGGCCGGTGTCGCCGGCAAAACGGTGCGTCTGGACGAGATGCAGGCCGCCCCAATCCCAGGAATAGCAGTCGGTGTCGACATCATATTCGGTGGCCGGCACCGGCGGTTTGAAGAACACGCCCGGGCGGTGGTTGACCTCGACATAGTCGCGCAATTCACGCCGGTACCAATCGACGTGCGGCGGCGAGCCATTCTGGTCGAGATCGTGATTGCCGAGCCCGACATAGACCGGCATGTGCACGCGGTCCGGGCCGACGCCCTGACTGTAGCGCTGGCTGAATTGCATCAGCTGCGTGCCTTCGCTGGGCTCGGTGATCTGGCCGCCGCCATCGTCGGTGATGTCGCCGCCGACGACGAGGCCGAGTGGCGCGCCGATGCGGCTGCCGGCCGAACGCAGGCCGGTCGCAACACCATCGATCTCGGCCGGCCATTGCCGGTCGGCCAAGCCATTGAGGGCCACGACATTGCGCAACAGCGCGGCATCGGTCTTGCCTTCCTGCAGACAATTGGGGCTCAGGCCGCTCGCCATGCGACAGGCATGGACATCGGCGATGAACAGGAAGGTGGCGTCGATGGGCTGGATGCGCTTTCCGGTCTGGCCAAAGGCGGCGCGCGGCAGCAGGCCAGCCATGGCAAGGCCGGCTGCCTGTGCGAGGAAATTGCGCCGGGTCGAGATGCGATTCATGGCCTGAGTTTCAGCACAGCCGGCGCCCCGCCGTCCAGTTGCCACGATTGACAATCAATAGTGCACCGTAGTTCCGGCATTTCTTGCTAATATTGGCGCGTGGCAGGCTGAGCAGAGGGGGAAGCATGAAAACCGCATCGATCGGTATGATTTTGGTTGTGTTGTTGTCGACAAGTGCGGTGCATGCCGCCGATTGCGTCAACGCAAAATCGGCCAAGGCCGGCTTCGTGCTGGAAATGCCCGGCATCCGCAGTGAGTTTCGGCCGGTGGCCGGCGGCATGGTGTCCGTCGCCAACACCTACGGATCGCAATCGCCGCAGACGCAGTTCCTGTTCGGCGGCCTGGTCGAAGTGTTTCGCGACAGTGATACCGGTCGGGTGGCCATGATCCCGTTTTCTGATCTGCGAAAACTGTTTCCGCTGAAGACGGGGGCCAAGAGCACGATAGAATTCGTCGAGCTGTCGCCCAACAAGCAGCCGAAGAGCACCAAGACGCTGAGCCTCGTCGTCAAGGGCAAGGAGACATTCAGCGTCGGCGGCTGCAAATACAATGTGCTGGCCGTCAAGGAGACGTTCAAGAACGGCGACGGCGAGACGCTGGACACATTCACCGCGCTCTATGCGCCCGATCTGCAGGCGTCTCTCGCACGGCGCTACGACGAAGGCACCAGTTCGGAATCGGTGAACGGCTACGAGACGATCAAACCGCTTGCCAATTAGAACAGCGCTGGTCTGGCCTCAAGGTTTTCCCGGCCGCAGCAGAATCCTGCGACGCCGCTTCGCTCTGCTCGGGAATGGCGGCGTTGGGCTGCCTTCAAGTTCGGCCAGGCAATCGCGCAACACGCTGGCGTCCTGCGCCGTCTTGGCCATCGACATGGCGCCGGAATAGACGGCGACGGCAAATGCCGCAAAGCGTTCGGGATCGGTGCCTTGCTCCCTCCCCGCCTGCTGATCGGCCCTGATCTTGTCGGCGATCGCCTGACGCCATTCGGCGAAGATTCGTGCAAGGGCGGCACGGAAATCCGGATCGGCGAGCGACAATTCATGCGCCAGATTGTTGAGCGGACAGCCGCGAACGAAGCCCTGCTGCTCCAATTCAGCCGCCACCGCCTCGAAGACTGCGCGCACGCCTTCGCGTGCCGTATCAGCCGCCCTTACCGGGCTGATCCAGGTCTCGTCCAGGGCGGCAGCCACCCGCTCCTCGATCACCGCCAAGGCGAGCGCCTTCTTGGTCGGGAAATGGTGATGCAGCGCGCCGCCGCTGACGCCGGCTGCCGCCATCAGGTCGGCGAAGCTGGAGGCATTGTAGCCGCGCGCCTGGAACGACGCTTCGGCGACATCGAGCACCTTGTTGCGCAGGCCTTCGGGATCGTTGGTGCGTTTTCGCGGCGGCCCTTTTGGGACCTGAGCAATCTCTGCTGACATTTGCGAACGATAGCAGATTGACAAAACAGGACAACCGGTCTGTTTTATAAACCGGATGATCATCCTGTTTTGGAGACGACACAATGACCATGCCCCTGAATGCGCGTGCGACGGCAAGTCTGCTCGCCTCACCGGTCGTCGAGTTGCGGCAATACACGCTAAAACCAGGCCGGCGCGAGACTCTGATCGACATCTTCGACAGCCAGTTCATCGAAGGCCAGGAAGACGCCGGCATGACCATCATCGGCCAGTTCCGCGACCTCGACCGGCCCGACATGTTCGTCTGGCTGCGCGGTTTTGGCGACATGGAAGCGCGGAAGGAGGCGTTCACCGCCTTCTATGACGGGCCGGTGTGGGCGGCGCACCGTGACGCCGCCAATGCGACGATGATCGATTCCGACGATGTGCTGCTCTTGACGCCGGCTTGGCCAGGCGCCGGGTTCGACCTGTCGGCCGCGCAGCGAGGCGCTTTACCGGATCATGGAAAGCCGAGCACAGACAATCGCTTGACCGGTATTGTTGTCATCCAGATTCATCATCCGCGGCCTGGCGCCAAGGCCGATTTCGCCGGCAATTTCGAAACGGATACCGTTCCGGTCCTTGCCGCCGCCGGCGGGCGGTTGCTCGGCGCCTTCATCACAGAACATGCCGAAAACAGCTTTCCCCGCCTGCCGGTTCGCCTGGGCGAAAACGTCTTCATCGCCATCACGGGTTTCGACAGCGTCGAAGCGCATGGTCGCCATGACGCAGCGCTTGCCGCCTCGCCATGGTGGCAGTCGTTTCAGCAAGCGGCCGATACGACCAGGCCGACTGAAACTTTGCGGCTGTCGCCGACATCGCAATCGCTGCTGCGGTAAATGGATCGGCATGCAGCCAACGAAGTTCATACTGAGCGATAGGCCAGCGGCTTGACCGCCCTCGCCGATCGGCATTGCTTTCCTGACCTGGAACAGCGAGAGCATCCGATGCGACTTGGCCTTCAATGAGACTTTCTGGCAAACGGGCACTGGTCACCGGCGGTTCGGATGGCATCGGCCTGGCCATATCGGAAGCCTTTTTGCGTGAAGGCGCTGACGTCCTGATCGTTGGCCGCGACACCAACAAGCTCGAGACAGCGCGCCGGACAGTGGCGGGTAACGTCGAGACCCTGTCAGCCGATCTTTCAACCTCTTCCGGTATCGCTGCCGTGGTCGAGCGCGCGAAGGCAAACGGCCCGCTCGATATCCTCATCAACAATGCCGGCGTCGCCTATCTGGTGCCGTTCGAGACAGTCACCGAGGACCAGTTCCAGCAATCCTTCGCGCTCAATGTGACGGCGGCGTTCTTCCTTACCCAGCGGCTACTGCCGCAGTTCGGCGCGGGCGCCTCGGTGATCAACATCTCGTCCTACTTCGCCAACAAGATGATCCCGAAGCGGCCGTCGAGCCTTTATTCCCTATCCAAGGGCGCGCTGAACTCACTGACCAAGTCGCTGGCCTTCGAGCTCGGCCCGCGCGGCATCAGGGTCAACGCGATCGCGCCCGGCACGGTCGACACCGCCATGCGGCGCAAGTCGATCGAAAACCTGCCGGCGGCAGCGCAAGCGGAACTCAAGGCCTATGTCGAGCGCAGCTATCCGCTCGGCCGCATCGGCCAGACCAAGGATCTTGCCGGCATCGCAGTCTACCTCGCCAGCGACGAGGCGGCGTGGACCAGCGGTGGCATTTTTGCGATCGATGGCGGGTATACGGCGGGGTGAGAACCAGTCGGCCGCTATGAACCGCCAGCGTCCCTGAAACCAAGCACTCCAACAGCTTCGAGTATCTGATTGCGAACCCAGCGATGCGGCGGCTCGTCATCGTGGCGCGCGTGCCAGTACATCCTGATTTCAGGAACAGAAATGGGGAGAGGCGGTTCAAAGATGACGAGCGGCAGGCTCTTCGCCGCCCAAACCGCGAACTGCCTGGGAACCGCGGCAAGATAGTTTCCGCTCGCCACCGCCAGCGCGACAGCCTGAAAGTGCGGCAATGCCAGGCTTACACGACGCGTCCGCCCGATCTTGCCAAGCGCCTCGTCGGTGGAGCCCGACATCGAACCGTCGATTGAGCGAAGAACGTGGGGCAGTTCGCAGAAAAGGTCCATCGGCAGGGGCTCGCCATCCGCGAGCCCGGTCCGCCTGATCCCGGCGTTGTCCCTCGCCGCAATGATTGCAAATGGCGAATGGAACAGCGGTGTGCTGGAGACCCAATCGGAAACGGTCAACGGACGTTCAAGTGCTGCGTCGATTTCATCCTCCTGGAGCAGCCTCGAAACGTCACCGCGCGCGCTGTCCAGAAAGCGGAACGATACGCGGGGCGCCACCTCGGCGATACGTGCCGCCAGAAACGGCATCAGCATCATGGAGAAGAAGTCCGCGCCCATCAGCGTGAAGGTTCGGTCGAGCTCCGCGGGATCGAAGTTTTTCACAGACTGGAAGACACGTTCGATTTCGCGAAGCGCCACGCGCAACGGCTCCGCCAGGCTCTCGGCGCGCGGTGTCGGCACCATTTCATTGCCATGCCGCACGAACAGCTGGTCGTTGAGGGCATGCCGCAGGCGATTGAGCGCAGCGCTGACGGCAGGCTGGCTGAGGCCGATCTGCTCGCCGGCACGCGTAACGCTTCTTTCCCGCAAAAGCGCGTCGAACACCCGGACAAGATTGAGGTCGAGCGCGTTCAAATTCATCGCATCAATTCACGCCATACAATCATTCGATTTCCGTAGCGGGCATGCCCTTGGTTAGGTCGTCGTCAGCGCCACCCAGTCGGCACAGGCAACAAAAGGAGTAGAGAGCCATGACAATGACCCCCGGGGCGATCACAGGCAAGGAACTCTTCTGGTTCAACAACACGCTTATCGCGATCCACATCTCGTCGGCCGCGGGAGAGGACGGCATCTGCGTCGTCGAGCATCGCATGCCGTTTGGCGACTCTCCGCCGCTGCATGTGCATCGCCGGGAAGACGAGGTATTTCATGTTCTGGAAGGGCGGATGTGCTTTCAGATCGGAGGCCAGGAGCGACTTGCAGGCCCCGGTGATACGGTCATCGCACCGAAAGGCCTGCCGCACACTTACCGGGTGGAGTCGCACAAGGGCGCGCGCACCCTCACCGTCACGCGCGGTGCGGATTTCGAAACGCTTCTGCGCCAGGCGGGTCGCCCGGCCGAACGGCCGGAACTGCCGCCGCAGATGGAACCGACGCCGGAACTCATCGCGGTTCTGGTGCAGCTCTGCGCAAAGAATGGCATCGACATTGTTGGTCCGCCGTTGGGGTGAGGCGGAATCTCCCCCCTCGAGGGGGAGATGGCCGGCAGGCCAGAGGGGGTCGTCTCGCATGGAGCGCCAGCCTGCTCCGTCGGCTCTGGGAGTCGCGCCAGGAACGTACCGACCCCCTCTGTCGCCTTCGGCGACATCTCCCCCTCAAGAGGGGAGATCACTCGCACCCTTCAACCGATTCGCATCGTCGCCCTTCGCAATCTTCGCTTGAAGCGATTTGTGCAACGCGATACGCCGTTGCCGAATTCGATCGCCGGAGAGACAAGTGACCGCTGCCAAGACCAGAACCGAAACCGACACGTTCGGCCCCATCGAGGTCGCCGCCGACCGCTATTGGGGCGCTCAGGCGCAGCGTTCCCTCGGCAATTTCAAGATCGGCTGGGAAAAGCAGCCGGCCTCGATCGTGCGTGCGCTTGGCATCGTCAAACGGGCGGCGGCGGAAGCCAATATGGAGCTGAAGCGGCTCGATCCGGCCATCGGCAAGGCGATCATCGAGGCGGCGCAAGAGGTCATCGACGGCAAGCTCAACGACCATTTCCCGCTGGTGGTCTGGCAGACCGGCTCGGGCACGCAGTCCAACATGAATGCCAACGAGGTGATCTCCAACCGGGCGATCGAACTTCTGGGCGGCGTCATGGGCTCGAAGAAGCCGGTGCACCCCAACGACCACGTCAATATGAGCCAGTCGTCGAACGACACCTATCCGACGGCCATGCACATCGCCTGCGCCGAGCGCATCGTGCATGACCTGTTGCCGGCGCTGAAGCATCTGCATGCCGCGCTCGAGGCCAAGACCATGGCCTTCGCCCACATCATCAAGATTGGCCGCACCCACACGCAGGACGCCACTCCCCTCACGCTTGGCCAGGAGTTTTCGGGCTATGCCGCGCAGGTCGCCTCGTCGATCAAGCGCATCGAGATGACGCTGCCCGGCCTGCAGGAACTGGCCCAGGGCGGCACCGCCGTCGGCACCGGCCTCAACGCGCCGGTGGGCTTCGCCGAAAAGGTGGCAGACCGCATCGCCGCCATCACCGGCATCGCCTTTGTCACCGCGCCGAACAAGTTCGAGGCGCTTGCCGCGCATGATTCCATGGTGTTCTCGCATGGCGCCATCAACGCCGCCGCCGCGGCGCTCTTCAAGATCGCCAACGACATCCGCTTCCTCGGTTCTGGCCCGCGCTCGGGCCTCGGCGAACTGTCTCTGCCAGAAAACGAGCCGGGCTCCTCGATCATGCCGGGCAAGGTCAACCCGACCCAGTGCGAGGCGATGACGCAGGTCTGCGTGCAGGTGTTCGGCAACAATGCCTCGCTGACCTTCGCCGGCAGCCAGGGCCATTTCGAGCTCAATGTCTACAACCCGCTGATGGCCTACAATTTCCTGCAGTCGGTGCAGCTGCTCGCCGATGCCTCGATCTCCTTCACCGACAATTGCATCGTCGGCATCGAGGCACGCGAGGACAACATCAAGGCGGCGCTCGACCGCTCGCTGATGCTGGTGACGGCACTTGCGCCCACAATCGGCTACGACAATGCCGCCAAGATCGCCAAGACCGCGCACAAGAAAGGCACGACCTTGCGCGAGGAAGCGCTGGCCACCGGGCTGGTCAGCGCGGCCGACTATGACCGGCTCGTGCGGCCCGAGGACATGACGCATCCGGGATAAGCAGTTCCAGCCGCGTCGCGATTCCCTGGGGAATTGCGTCGACTAGCATCAGAGAATTTGAGGGTGGGAAAATTTACTGCCGTCAAAGGCTGATGCGACACGAATTTTGCGCCCTTCGTCCGATCACGGAAATGTACGCTCTGTGAACAATGTGTCGCCGGGCTGGCGGCTTTGGTGAACAGTCGGCTTGGTCTATCTGACAGGGCATCAACCCTTCTTGGAGAGCCACCATGTCCATCAACACTTCCACCGCCGGCGCCGGCACCGCGTCCAACAGTTCCACCACCATCCTGCTCGGCCGCATCCTGCTCGCCGCCATCTTCCTGCTTTCCGGCTTCGGCAAGCTCACCGCCATTTCCGGCACCGCCGGCTATTTCGGCGCCATGGGTCTGCCGGTGCCGACCGTAACGGCCATTGTCGTCGGCCTGATCGAGTTGCTCGGCGGCATTGCCATCCTCGTTGGTTTCCAGACTCGCATCGCCGCCTGGGTGCTCGCCATCTTCACCATCGCAACGGCTCTTGTGGCCCATACCGGCTGGGCCGACCAGAATCAGATGATCCATTTCCTGAAGAACGTCGCCATCACAGGCGGTTTCCTTGTGCTGGCTTCCTCTGGTGCGGGTGCCTACTCGATCGACGCCAGGCGCGGCTGAGCTTTTCCCCCTCCCAAGCCTGAAAAAAGCGGCGCGGAATTTTCCGCGCCGCTTTTTCGTTGTCTGTCTAAGAGCGCCCGCGTCCCATCCCTGCTAGGATCGGGTTCAGAACAGCCGGCGGACAGACACGGAGACGACCATGCCCCGCGATGCACTGCTTCTGCTTTCCCGGCTGCTGCTCGCCGCCCTGTTCATCCCATCCGGCTACCATGCACTTGCCGACATTGCCGGTACGACTGGCTATTTCGCCGGTCTCGGCCTGCCGCTGCCGACGTTTGCCGCCTGGGGCACAGGGCTGTTCGAGCTGATCGCCGGGCTGTTGATCCTGGTCGGCTTTCAGACGCCTGTCGTTGCGATACTTCTTGCCGCCTTCTGCGTCATCGCGGGCACTATTGGCCACTACGGCCAGGGCGGCGACGATCCTATGCTCGCCTTCATGCACCAGCAGATGCTGATGAAGGACATTGCCATCGCCGGCGGCTTCCTGGCGCTGGCCATGGCTGGTGCGGGCGCCTGGTCGATCGATGGGCGGATCGCTGTGGGCCGCGGCTGAGCGCGTCTGGACTACTTCACCGACACGCTCGGCCCACCCTCAACCGCCAGCACCAGCCGGCGGTTGGTGACCCGCGCCAGTTGCGCCAGACGTCCGGCCGGGCGCTCGCCGTAAAGGTCGGAAAGTGCTGCCGGCAGCACCAGCGCCAGCGTGCCATTGCCGCGGTTTTCCCATTTAAGTCTTGGCATGACGCCGGGCATGGCCGCGGTCAGCAGATAGACGACGCGCAGCACCGCCGCCAGGATGCGGGCGCGCTCGAGATAGCGCGGCGTCGCCAGCCCGCGGATTTCCGGCGCGGCATCGTTGAACACGCCCTCATGACGGAACAGGCTGACCAACGCCAGGAAGGCACGGCCGGGATGGTCGACGCCGATGAAGGAAGCGTGGGCGATGATGTTGAGCGACTGCTTGCCGCGATATTCCGGGTGTGCGCGCCAGCCTATATCGGCCAGCAGACAGGCGGCATGGCGGTAGCGCGCCTCGTCCTCGGTCTCGTCGATGCCGAAGGCGGCAAAGGTCTTGCCCGTCCATTCGACAAGCTCATGCGCATGGGTGACGGAACGCGAGCGCAGCCGGGCCAGTTCCTCCGAGGCGGAGACCAGCGGATCGGCCTTCTGCTCGGCCTGGTCGAGCAGCGAATAAAGGAACCCCTCGCGCACGCCCAGTGCCGAAACGATGATCTTCGACGGCTGCATCGCCGCCATGATCTCCTGCAACACGACCGCGCCATAGGGCAGCAGCGAGCGGCGATTCTTGGAGACGCCTTCGATACCGCGGACCTTCTCGATCTCGGGCCGCGCCACCTGCTTGAGGAAACTCAAAGCACTTTCGGTCGATATCTCATAATGGTGCATGACGCCGAGCGGATAGTTGCTCATTTCCATGTGCAACCGGGCGAGGTTTCGCCAGGTGCCGCCGACGGTATAGAAGGGCCTGCCCTGCCCGCCCTTCAGAAGCCTGGCCCGCGCCAGTTGCTCGCGCGTGATCTTGGCCGCCTGGGCGAGCGAATTCTTCGCCATGTCCTGCAGCCGCAGGCCGCCCAGCGGCAGCGTAATGCCGTCGCCGATCGCCTCGCCATTGATGTCGATGAGCTCCAGGCTGCCGCCGCCAAGGTCGCCGGCAATGCCGTTGGCCGGGTGGAAGCCGGAGATGACGCCGAGCGCCGAATAATGCGCCTCCTGCCGGCCGGTCAGCACGCGGATCTCGGTCTTGAGTACATCCTCGGCGCGGTGGATGAAATCGGGGCCGTTGATCGCCTCGCGGGCAGCGGCGGTCGCCAGCACATACATGTGCTCGGCACCGGCCTGGTTGGACAGCGCGCGGAAGCGGCGGAACTCTTCCATCGAGCGGGTCACGCCCTCGGGATCGAGCTTGCCGGTCGACACAATGCCGCGACCGAGGCCGGCCAGCATCTTTTCGTTGAACAGCAGGGTCGGCGAGCGCGCCAGCCCTTCATAGATGACAAGGCGGATCGAGTTCGAGCCGATGTCGATGATGGACAGCGGTCGGCGATCCTGCAGCCGGCCCTGGGAAGTTGAAATCATCAGCCGGACGCTGCAGCGTTTTTCTTGCGGCGCTTGAACTGCGCGATGCGCTTGGGCGCATGCGACTTCAGCGCATCGCCCCGTCCGGACAGGCTAGGATTGGTCATGAAATATTCCTGCGCGTTGAACGGTTCCTCACCCTCCTCCAGCGCCACGCGCCGGGAGGTTCCGTCAGCCAATACGTCGAAACTTTGCTGGTTGTCCATGATGTTGCCCAGCATGATCTGGCCAAGTATCTGTTCATGCACAGTTGGATTGGTGATCGGCACCATCGTCTCGACGCGGCGGTCGAGATTGCGCGGCATCAGGTCGGCCGAGGAGATGTAGACGATCGCCTCGTCCGACGGCAGGCCATGGCCATTGCCGAAGCAGTAGATGCGGCTGTGTTCGAGGAAGCGGCCGACGATCGACTTGACCCTGATGTTTTCCGACAGGCCTGGCACCTGTGGCCTAAGGCAGCAAATGCCGCGCACGACGAGGTCGATCTCGACGCCGGCGCGGCTGGCGTCATAGAGCGCGTCGATGATGTTCGGATCGACGAGCGCGTTCATCTTCATCCAGATACGCGCCGGCCGGCCGGCCAGCGCATGGGCGATCTCGTCGGCGATGTGCTTCAGGATGCGGCTGCGCAGCGTAAACGGCGAGATGGCGATCCGCATCTCGTCCGTCGGCTCGGCATAGCCGGTGATGAAGTTGAACAGCTGGGCGACATCGCGCGCGATCGTCGGATCGGTGGTGAAGAAGGACAGGTCGGTGTAGATGCGCGCGGTGACCGGATGGTAGTTGCCGGTGCCCAGATGCACATAGTTGCGCAGCTTGCCGTCCTCGCGCCGCACCACCAGCGACATTTTCGCATGGGTCTTCAACTCGAGGAAACCGAACACGACCTGGACGCCGGCGCGCTCGAGATCGCGCGCCCAGCGGATGTTGGCTTCCTCGTCGAAGCGCGCCTTGAGCTCGACAAGCGCCGTCACCGACTTGCCGGCTTCGGCCGCATCGACCAGCGCGCGCACGATCGGGCTGTCGTTCGAGGTGCGATAGAGCGTCTGCTTGATCGCCACCACTTCCGGGTCGGCCATCGCCTGGCGCAGGAACTGCACCACCACGTCGAAGGATTCGTAGGGGTGGTGGACGACGATGTCCTTCTCGCGGATGGCCGCGAAACAATCGCCGCCATGTTCGCGGATTCGCTCGGGAAAGCGCGGATTGTAGGGCCTGAACTTGAGGTCGTCGCGCGGCACGGAGACGATCTCCGAAATCTGGCTGAGCGCCAGCGGGCCAGTCAGAACGCTAATGCGGCTCGAAGAGACGCCAAGCTCGCCGGCAACGAACTCGCGCAATTCGCCGGGCATCAACTTGTCGAATTCAATGCGGATGACCGAACCGCGGCGGCGGCGCTTCAGCGCCGTCTCGAACAGGCGCACGAGGTCCTCGGACTCTTCCTCGACCTCGATATCGCTGTCCCGGATGATGCGGAAGGTGCCGGAGCCCTTGACCTCGTAGCCGGGGAACAGCTTGCCGATATAGAGGCCGACCGCCTCCTCGAGCGGAATGAAGCGAACATGCTGCTTGCGGTCCGGCAGGCGGATGAAGCGCTTCAGCGCCACCGGCAGGCGCAGAAGCGCACTCATCTCCTCGCCATTCTTGCGATGGCGCAATTGCAGCGCCATGGAGAAGCCGAGATTGGGAATGAACGGGAACGGATGCGCCGGGTCGATCGACAGCGGGGTCAGCACCGGGAAGACCTGGTCCTGGAAATGGTCTTCGAGCCAGACCTTCTCATCCTTGGTCAGTGCATCGCGGGTGATGCTCTCAATGCCTTCCTTGTTGAGCAGCAGCATCAGCGCCGACAGGCTGTTCTGCTGGTCCTCCTGCAGCCGCTCGACCTCGCGCAAAAGCTGTTCGAGCTGCTGCTCGGGCGTGCGCCCGTCGGGGCTCTTGAGCGCGATGCCTTCGCGCACCTGGCCGGCAAGACCGGCGACACGGACCATGAAGAATTCATCAAGATTGGCGGCCGAGATCGACAGGAAACGGACCCGTTCGAGCAGCGGGTGGTGTTCGTTCTGCGATTCTTCGAGAACGCGCCGGTTGAACTGCAGCCAGGAGAATTCACGGTTGACGAAGCGGTCAGGGTTGCCGCCCTCGGGGCTTGCCACCTCGACATTGATGAATTCGCTCTGCACCGGCTTCAGTTCATTCATGGTTTCCTGCCCGCAACCGTTCCTTTTGGAGCGCCGCACATGCCGGAATGGTCATGGACGCTCTAACATGCCTTTGTGACGCGTGATCCGTCGCGGAATCGCTCGGCTTCCGGGGTCATGCGCTTAACCGGCTCAACTTATCCTCTGCCAGCCTTTTGCGACAGTTTCATTTCATCGATCTTGCAAACAGGCCTGTTATGATCCAGATGCTTTTCGACGAGATCAAGGAGACGACGATGGCAGGCGGTTCCATTCCCCATTTCCAGAACGATGCGGGCCATCCGGCAATCGACATCGGTGTCAGGGAATTCATGTGCACGGGCGCCAACCCGCCCTTCGATCATCCGCATGTCTTCCTCGACATGGGCGACGACAATGAAAAAGTCTGCCCCTATTGCTCGACGCTCTACCGCTATTCGGCGAAGCTGAAGGCGACGGAAACGGTGCCGGCCGGCTGCATTTACATCGACCAGGCCGCCTGATCCTGTCGCGGCAAGCCCGATGGAAGACATCAGGTCCCGGCAAGTCATAATCGCCGGGGCCGGCGTCGCCGGGCTGACGGCTGCCCTTGCCTTCGCCGAACGCGGATATGCGGTAAGGCTGTTCGAACAGGCGTCGCGCCTCGAAGCGGCCGGCGCCGGCATTCAGCTTTCGCCCAACGCAACGCGCATTCTTCGAAAACTCGGCGTGCTCGACCGGCTGCTGCAAAAGGCCTTGCGGCCGGAAGCGGTGGTGCTCAAGGATGCCGGGACGCTGCGCGAACTGGCGCGGGTGCCGCTCGGGCAAGCCGCCGAAGCGCGCTGGCAGGCGCCCTATCTCGTCGCCCACCGCGCTGATCTGCAGGCGGCGCTGCTGGCGCAGGTGGCTGAGCGGCCGGGGATTGAGCTTGTCACGGGTGCACGCGTCAGCAGCATCGCCGTCAATGCCCCAGATGTTGCCGTGAGCGCCGAAGCGAATGGCCGTGCGATCGAGGCAAGCGGCCGGCTGCTGGTCGGCGCCGACGGCGTCTGGTCGTCGGTCCGGGCGCAACTCGCAGGCAAAGAATTCGGGAAAAGCCGCTTCTCAGGCGAACTCGCCTGGCGAGCCACGATCGCCGCTGAGAGCGCCGCCGGCGAAGCCTTTGCCGCCATCGCTGCCGCAGACTGCGTCACCACGTTCCTGCATCCCGGCTTCCACATGGTCGCCTATCCCGTTAGCAACGGCCGCGCCTTCAATCTCGCCGCCTTCACCAAGGGCGAGCGTATTGCCGAAGGCTGGTCGGGCCATGCCGAGCCAGCTGTTCTCGAAAGCGCCACGCGCGGCACAGCGCCGGGCCTGGCCAAGCTTGTGGCGCTGGCCGGCCCCTGGACGGCCTTTCCGATCCATACCGTCGAGCAGGCGCGGTGGACGAGCTCGCAAGGCATCGCCCTGATTGGCGACGCCGCGCATTCGATGACGCCGTTTGCCGCGCAAGGTGCCGCCATGGCGATCGAGGATGCCGTGCTGCTGGCTGACGTCATTGCCGATTTCCCTGCCGATCTGGCGGGGAGTCTTCAGATCTGGGAAAACCTGCGGCGGCCGCGTGTCGCCAAAGCCGCACGTCGCGGCGCCGTCAACCGCCTGGCCTGGCATGCCGCCGGCCCGGTGGCGATCGCCCGCAACCTGTTCCTATCCATGCGCTCGCCCGACAAGCTCGCGGCCGATCTCGACTGGCTCTACGGTTGGGAGCCGCAGAAAATCATCCGGCGCTAGACGTCGCCGGGATGCCTACCGTTTTCAGCTAGTTGTAAAGCCGCATCGACAGGCCGAGCGAGGCCGGTAGCGGATTCCACCAGCCGGTGCGCAGACCGGCGGTGCGCAGGCCCGCCGCCGTCCAGGTGTTGCAGCCGACCAGCGCGTTGAAATGGCCGTTGGCCTCGTAGAAGCGGTCGAAGCGAGAATAGGTGGCGTTCTCGATGATCACCGGACCGTTCGGCCCTTGCTGGAAGCTCGCTTCGATGTAATCGAGCAGTGCCGCAAACCGCGCCTCATCGATGTCGAAGCCGGTGACGTCAGGATGCGGCTCGGTGATGGCGCCGGCGATATCGACATGCATGACCGAGGCGTCCAGCGTCAATGCTTTGAGCACAGGCACTGGTTTCAGCTCAGACCAGGTCGGCGTCTCCAGATAGAAGGCGCGGCCACCCCAGCCGAAGACGATGTACCGCACTTCGGGAGCGTCGGCGGGGATGCCGGCATCGACCAGGAAATGGAAGCGCTGGCGCACCGCATCATCGACCGGAATGGCGATGTCGGTGTGGATCGGATTCTTCAGCACAAGAATATGGCGCGTGCCCTCGCCCGCCGCTGACGCCGGCCAGAGCGGGCGCGGCACCAGCGTGCCGAGCGTGGCGGCAAGCACGAGCGCGACAACCAGCATGGCCAGGAAACGCAGGGCTTTTCTCATGCGGCGGCGGCTTTGCGGCCTCCCGGCGTCATCTTCCGGCCCCAAATAGCAGAAGAGCCCGGCTGCATTACGGCCGGGCTCTTCTGGTTTGCATGAAAATGCTCAGTGCAGGATCTGCGACAGGAACAGCTTTGTGCGCTCATGGCGCGGATGGTCGAAGAACTCGGCCGGCGTGTTCTGTTCGACGATCTGGCCCTGATCCATGAAGATCACCCGATTGGCGACCTTGCGGGCAAAACCCATCTCGTGGGTGACGCACAGCATCGTCATGCCTTCCTCGGCCAGGCCCACCATCGTCTCCAGCACTTCCTTGATCATTTCGGGATCGAGCGCCGAAGTCGGCTCATCGAACAGCATAATGCGCGGGTTCATGCACAGCGAACGTGCGATCGCTACGCGCTGCTGCTGGCCGCCGGACAGCTGGCCCGGATATTTGTTGGCCTGTTCCGGGATTTTCACGCGCTTGAGGAAGTGCATGGCGATTTCTTCGGCCTGCTTCTTCGGCGTCTTGCGCACCCAGATCGGCGCCAGCGTGCAGTTCTCCAGGATCGTCAGATGCGGGAACAGGTTGAAGTGCTGGAACACCATGCCGACCTCGCGGCGCACCTCGTCGATCTTCTTGAGATCATTGGTGAGCTCCTTGCCGTCGACGATGATCTTGCCCTTCTGGTGTTCCTCCAGCCGGTTGATGCAGCGGATCATGGTCGACTTGCCGGAGCCCGAAGGACCGCAGATGACGATGCGCTCGCCGCGCATCACCTTCAGATTGATGTCCTTCAGCACATGGAACTCGCCATACCATTTGTGCATGCCGATGATGTCGATGGCGACATCGGTGGTCGAGATGTGCATCTTCTTCGCATCGACCTTGATCTCTTCGGCGCTGACGGCGTTTTCTATGACCATGGCAGGTTCCCCTTTTTGTTCTTAGCGTTTGTGGCCGGTGTCGAGCCGGCGTTCCGTGTACATCGAATAGCGCGACATGCCGAAGCAGAACAGCCAGAAGACGAAGGCTGCGAAGATGAGACCAGATCTCGCGGTCTGCGGCGTCGCCCAATTGGCGTCCGCGAAGTTCTGCTTGACGACGCCAAGCAGGTCGAACATCGAGATAATGATCACCAGGCTCGTGTCCTTGAACATGCCTATGAAGGTGTTGACGATGCCGGGAATGACCAGCTTCAGCGCTTGCGGCAGTACGATCAGCGTCATCTTCTGCCAGTAGCCGAGGCCAAGCGAATCCGCGCCCTCGTACTGACCCTTGGGGATCGCCTGCAGACCACCGCGTATCACTTCGGCCATGTAGGCAGCGGCAAACAACGACACACCGATCAACGCCCGGAGGTATTTGTCGAAGGAAACGCCCGCAGGCAGGAACAGCGGCAGCATGACGCTGGCGAAGAACAGCACGGTGATCAGCGGGATGCCGCGAACGAACTCGATGAAGATCACGCACAGCGTCTTGACGATCGGCATCTTGGAGCGTCGGCCGAGCGCTAGCACGATCCCCATCGGCAGCGACACTGCAATACCTACAAAGGACAGGCTGAGCGTCACCAGCAACCCACCCCACAGCTGCGTCTCGACATGGGGCAGGCCAAACATACCGCCAACCAGCAGCACGAAGGCGACGATAGGCAGCACCAGGAAGAGCAGGATGGCGTTCAGCCCCTTGCGTGGCACGCGCGGGATCAGCAGCGGCACCAGCAGCACCACGAACAGGATGGCGACCAGGATCGGCCGCCAGCGTTCTTCGATCGGATAACGGCCAAGCATCAACTGACCGAACTTGGCGTTGACGAAGGCCCAGCAGGCGCCGGACCAGCCGTCCGGCTGGATGCCGCCTTGCGCTGCCGTGGCGCATACCGTGCGATCCGGCCCCACCCATTGGGCGTTGATGAAGGCCCAGTTGATGATGGGCGGCACGATCATCACCACCAGCGCAATAGCCAGTACAGTCAGGATGACGTCGCCCACCGAACCGACCAGGTTCTTACGAACCCATGCCAAAGGCCCCCGCACTCCGGCCGGCGCCTGTTGCGCCAGTGCCATTTCGGTGCGTACCCAGGAGGTATCATGTTCCTGCATGGCCTTACCTCTCCACCAGCGCCATCCTGGCGTTGACCACATTCATGACCGCCGAGGTCACCAGGCTGATTATGAGGTAGACCACCATCATGATCAGCACGCCCTCGACCGCCTGGCCGGTCTGGTTCAGCACGGTGCCGGCGATTGCCGTCAGGTCCGGGTAGCCGATGGCGATGGCCAGCGACGAGTTCTTGGTCAGATTGAGATACTGACTGGTCAGCGGCGGGATGACGATGCGCATGGCCTGAGGAACGACGACAAGCCGCAGGATCGATCCCGGCCGCAGCCCAAGCGCGCCAGCCGCCTCGGTCTGGCCCTTGCTGACGCCGAGAATGCCGGCGCGCACGATCTCGGCAATGAAGGAAGCCGTGTAGAATGACAGCGCCAGATAGAGCGACAGGAACTCGGGTCCGATCTGGAAGCCGCCGGTCAGGTTGAAGGTCGATTGTTTGGGAAAATCGAAGCTCAGCGGAAAGCCGCTCAGCGCGTAGGCCAGCAATGGCAGGCCGACGATCAGCGCCAGCGAAGTCCACAACACCGGAAATTGCTGGCCGGTCGCCATTTGCCGCTGGCGCGCCGTGCGGGCTACGAACCACGCCATGGCGATGCCGACAAGCAAAGCGACGAAGATCAGCCAGGAGCCCTCGCCCCAGATAGCCCGTGGAAAATAGAAGCCGCGCTGGTTGAGGAAAGAGCCGAACGGCAAATTGAAACTGTCGCGAGGCGCCGGCAGCACCGCCAGCACGCCTGAATACCAGAAGAAGATCACCAGCAGCGGCGGGATATTGCGGAACACCTCAACATAAACGGTGCAGATCTTGCGAATCAGCCAGTTTCGCGACAAGCGGCCGATACCGACGACAAAGCCGATGATGGTCGCGGTGACGATGCCGGCGGCGGCGACGATGATGGTGTTGATCAGCCCGACAATGATGGCATCGCCATAGGTCGAGTCCGAAGTGTAAGCGATGGGCCTGACTGGGATGTCGAACCCGGCTCGGTTTTTCAGGAAGCTGAACCCGGAAGCGATATGCAGGCGCTGCAGATTCTCGATAACGTTGTGGACGATCCACCAGACGCCCGCCACCAGCAAGATGACAACCACCGCCTGGAAAAAAATCCCGCGGACTTTTGGATCGTTGATGAAGGAACCCCGGCTCGGCTCCTCGCGAAGAACTTCCTGTGACGCCATTGGACCATCCCCTGGAAAGAGAAACCGGAAGGCAGACGATCTGCCTTCCGGATCACATTTCGATCAGCGGATCGGTGGCGCGTACTGCAGGCCGCCCTTGGTCCACAGCGCATTGATGCCGCGCGCGATCTTCAGCGGGCTGCCGGTGCCGACATTGCGCTCGAACATCTCGCCGTAATTGCCAACTGCCTTGACGATGTTGACGACCCAGTCATTGGACACACCCAGGTCGGTGCCGATCTTGGTTTCGGCTTCCTGACCGAGCACGCGCTTGATCTCCGGGTTGTCCGAGGTCTTCAGCTCCTCGACATTGGCCTGGGTGATGCCGAGTTCCTCGGCCTGCAACAGCGCGAAGTAGGTCCACTTGACGATGTGGTACCACTGGTCGTCACCCTGGCGGACGGCCGGACCGAGCGGCTCCTTGGAGATGATCTCGGGCAGCACGACATGATCGGCCGGCGCGCTGAGCGTCAGGCGGATGCCGTAGAGACCCGACTGGTCGGTGGTGTAGACGTCGCAGCGGCCGGCGTCATAGGCGGCGTTGACCTCTTCCAGCTTTTCGAAGACGACCGGATTGTACTCCATCTTGTTCGCCTTGAAGTAGTCGGCGAGGTTGAGCTCGGTCGTGGTGCCGCTCTGCACGCAGACCGCCGCGCCCGAAAGCTGCAGCGCCGAATTGACGCCCGGCAGCTTCTTGGCGTTGATCATGAAGCCCTGGCCGTCATAGTAGGTGACGCCGATGAAGTTCAGGCCGAGCGCGGTATCGCGATTGATGGTCCAGGTGGTGTTGCGCGACAGGATATCGATCTCGCCCGACTGCAGCGCAGTGAAGCGCTCCTTGGCGCTAAGCGGGGTGAACTTGACCTTGGTGCCGTCGCCGAAGACGGCAGCCGCGACAGCGCGGCAGAAATCAGCATCGATGCCTTTCCAGTCGCCCTTGTCGTCAGGCGCCGAGAAACCGGCCAGACCAGTCGAGACACCGCACTGGATGAAGCCCTTCGCCTTGACGTCGTCGAGGGTGGTCGCCGACGCAGCCGAAGCCATCCATCCAAGCGCAGCGGCGCCGAGAATGCCAATTGCAATGTGTTTCATAACCCACAGACCCTTTTCTGTTTTTCAGGTAAACCCTGATCCTCAGGCAAATCCTGATCTTTTTCCCGTGTGAACCCGGCTCCCATCCGGTGCATTCCGGAACCCCGCGTCGTAACCGACGCCCGGCCCCTCCCATTCACGAACTGCATCGAAGGCGATTATTCCTGTGAGGTCAAGGGAAATGACCGATTCACGACAGCTTTGAAAACCAATTGCCGCGAATGCCTGAAATGCACACAAGAGCACCAGGAAATCGGCAACCCGTGCAAACAAATCAGTCAAAGAAGCAGCCGCACAAGTCCATAGCTCGCGGCTGACTCAGCCGTCACCGCAGCGATGCTTTGTTGGAGGCGCGAACCGCGATGGATTGGCCCATCTAAACCCACCGCTTGGCGGGTCCACGGCTGTTGCGCGGGCTTTGCCACCGCTTTATGGCTGATCTCCTTACATCCTTTGACAGGCGGCGAACCATGGCGACAGACGGCAGCGAACTGGGCATCAACACGCGGCTTGCCCATTCCGGCAACAACCCGCACGACTATTTCGGCTTCGTCAATCCGCCGGTCGTGCATGCCTCGACCGTGCTCTACCCCAATGCCGCGACGATGGCCGCGCGCAGCCAGAAATACACCTACGGCACGCGCGGTACGCCGACCACCGACGCGCTGGCGCATGCGATCGACGCTCTGGAAGGCTCGGCCGGCACGATAATCGTGCCGTCGGGCCTGGCGGCGGTGACCATTCCGCTGCTGGCTTTCCTGTCGGCGGGCGATCACGTTTTGATCGTCGATTCCGTCTATCATCCGACCCGCAATTTCGCCGACACGATGCTGAAGCGGCTGGGCGTCGAGGTCGAGTATTACGATCCATATGCCGGCGCCGGCATCGCCGGGCTGATCAAGCCCAACACCAAGGTCGTGTTCACGGAATCGCCGGCCTCAAACACTTTCGAGGTGCAGGACGTCCCGGCCATCGTCAAGGCGGCGCATGCGGCCGGCGCCATCGTCATGATGGACAACACCTGGGCGACGCCGCTCTATTTCCGCCCGCTCGACCACGGCGTCGATATCTCGATCCATGCGGCGACGAAATATCCCGCCGGACATTCCGACGTGCTGATGGGCGCAGCGTCAGCCAATGCCGACTGCTGGAAACAGCTGTGCGAGACGTTCTACACAATGGGCTGCTGTGCCGGTCCCGACGACGTCTACCAAGTGCTGCGCGGCCTGCGCACGATGGGCGTGCGGCTGGATCACCATCAAAAGAGCGCGCTCGCCATTGCCGGCTGGCTGGAGAGCCAGCCCGGCGTGGCACGCGTGCTGCACCCGGCGCTTCCCAGCCATCCCGATCACGCGGTGTGGAAGCGCGATTTTTCCGGCTCGAGCGGCATCTTTTCCATTGTGCTCAAGGGGGGTGGCCAGAAACAGCAGCACGCCTTCCTCGATGCGCTGAAGATCTTCGGCCTCGGCTATTCCTGGGGCGGCTATGAAAGCCTTGCCGTGCCGGTCTTCCTCGGCGATCGCACCGTCGCCAAAGGCCCCTATGAAGGCCCACTCATCCGCCTGCAGATCGGGCTCGAGGACGTCGAGGACCTCAAGGCCGACATCCTGCGCGGACTGACCGCTGCCGCGGCGGCATGAACCGCAACCTACCAAGCTGAATCCGCAAACCGGCCCAAAGGCCTGAAAAGACTGGCTGGGAAGCGTTGTGAGACGCCCGATGTCGCAAAGCCGCTCATTGCTCGGCCGTGCGCAATGTTATTTCCCCAGTATGCGGTTTTTCGAATTGGATTGACTTTCAAAGCGGGCAGTCAGCCCGCATTGCAAGGCGCTTCGAGCCGCAACTTCCAGCCAGACTGAGCTTGCCATGGCCTTTCGTCTCTTTGTCCCCATTCTCGCCGGCGCGACGCTGCGTGAACGCCTCATCGCCTGTATCGGCGCGATGATCGGCATTGCGCTGACCGGAGCGATCGGCGCGCTGGTGCTCGGCAACGGCCCGCATGTGCCGCTGCTGGTGGCGCCGATGGGCGCGTCGGCGGTGCTGCTGTTTGCGGTGCCTGCGAGCCCACTGGCGCAGCCATGGTCGATCATCGGCGGCAACACCATATCCACGCTGATCGGCGTGATCGTTGCGCATTTCGTGCACGAGCCGGCTCTCGCCACGGGCATGGCCGTGGCGCTGGCGATCGCCGCCATGTCGTTCACCCGCTGCCTGCATCCGCCGGGCGGGGCCGCCGCGTTGACCGCCGTCCTCGGCGGACCGGCGGTGACCAGCGCCGGCTTCCTGTTTCCCTTCGTGCCGGTGGCGCTGAATTCCATCATTCTGGTCGCACTCGGCTATGGTTTCCACAGGCTGTCGCGACGCAGCTACCCGCACCGGCCCGCCCCTGCCGCCAACAGCCATGGAACGGGAGACCCGCCGGCTGTGCAGCGCGTCGGCTTCCGGCCCGAGGATATCGATGCCGCGCTTGGTGCATTGGACGAGACTTTCGACATCGACCGCAGCGATCTCGAATTGGTGCTGCGCCAGGTCGAACTGCAGGCCATGGTCCGCACGCACCGGACATTGCTGTGCGCCGACATCATGTCCCGCGACGTGGTGTCGGTGCCTGAGCACGCCTCGCCTGATCAGGCGCGAAAGCAACTCCTGGACCACAACATCCGCACCTTGCCGGTGGTCGACGCGGAGGCAAGGCTGGTCGGCGCCGTCGGCCTTCGCGAATTGACGAGAGCCACCGAAACGGTGAATGGCGTGATGTCGAACGCCGGCACCGCCTCCCCCGACACACCGGCAATGAGCCTGCTTCCCGTGCTCACCGACGGGCGCAGCCATGCCGTGGTGATCATTGACAGCGAGCGCCGGATCCTGGGCCTGATCACGCAGACCGACCTCCTGGCGGCGGCCGCTCGGATACAGACGACGCCTCTGGTGACGGCCTAGCGCTGGCAAGATCGCCGAACCGGCTGCCATCGCGTCAGTCCCGTTTCGTGCCGTCGTTATCCCGACTTCGATCGCGGTATGGATGGCTGCGGAGCGCCATCCTGCCCGGCGCGGTCGAGCCGCAGCGAAGTCCGCCTTGCCTCGTCCGGCCGCGTGACATGGGCCCATGAGCCATCATAGGCGGGCCTGCGCCGTTCGATCCAGGCGTCGAGGCCTTCGCGCAGGTCGGCGGTCGGGGCCATGCGGGCGAACTGCTCGGCCTCGACCAGCAAACCCTCGGCTATGCTGTGGTTTAAGCCGCGCGCCACTGCGGTGAGGATCGAGGCAATTGCAGCAGGAGAGTGCGCGACGATGCGTCGGGCGAGATCGAGCGCGGCCGGCATCAGCTCCTCGTGCGGCACCACCTGGTTGACAAGGCCGAGTTCGAGGGCGCGCGGCGGCGGGAACCAATCGCCGGTCAACAACAGTTCGAGCGCCCGCTTGCGCCCGGCCAGTCTCGGAAGCCGCTGCGTGCCACCGAAGGTGGGCGGCATTGCGAGGTTGATCTCAGGCTTGGCGAACAAGGCGCGGTCGCTGGCGATGGCGAGCGGCACGGCTTCGGTGATCTCGCAGCCGCCGCCAAAGGCGATGCCGTTGACGGCGGCTATGACAGGTTTGCGAAACGCTTCCAGCCTTGCCGTCAGCCGCTGTCCGCGCAGGACGAAGTCGCGCAGCGCGACGTCGGCGCCGTTGGCCACGCTGCCTGAAAATTCGTGAATGTCGCCGCCGGCGGAGAAGGCGCGCTCTCCAGCTCCGGTGAGGATGATGGCGCGGATGGCATCGTCTGTCTCGATCGCATCAAGAAGCGCGAGCAGGCGATCGATCAGCGCATAGTTCAAGGCGTTGAGCTTTTCGGGACGATTGAGTGTGAGGATGGCGATCCCGCTGCGGGCCTCTGTGAGCACAAGCTCGGTCATGTCTCTTCCCTTTCCTGCGTTTATCAACGGAAAGGATCAGGCTTTCGATTGTATGTATATTCACTAGTCGGTATACTTTCTCGATGAGCGAAGTGCCGAACCCTACCCGCAAACGCCTTGTCGATGCCGCAACGAAGCTGTTCTATGCCGAAGGGATCGGCCGCGTCAGCGTCGATGCAGTGGCCGAAAAAGCCGGGCTGACCAAGCGCACGCTGTACTATCACTTCAAGAGCAAGGACGATTTGATCGCCGCCTATCTCGACGGTCGCGACCAGCCGAACATCAAGCAAATGGCCGGCTGGTTCGAAGCGGCCGAAGGCGATGTCGAGCGCAAGGTCGAGGCGATCTTCATCAATCTGGCGCGTGTGGCGAAGAACCCGAAATGGAAAGGCTGCGGCTTCCTGCGCACGGCAGCCGAACTCGCTTCGATGCCCGGACATCCCGCCGTCAAGGCCGGCTCACGGCACAAGAAGAACTTCGAGACCTGGCTGACCGGCGAACTCTCCGGTTACGGCGTCGACGAGCCGCAGACCCTGGCGCGTGAAATCGTGCTTTTGATGGACGGCGCCTTTTCGATCATGCTGATCCACCGCGACCCCGATTATGTCGAGGCGGCGGGACATGCCGCTGCAACGCTGGTTCGGGCACGGTTGGTGTCAGCGACCATCTCCTAGAATCCAACAGCCAGCCAAGCCGTGCCGGCAGCAAGGGTCAGCAGCGTTAGCGGCACGCCGACCTTGAAGAAAGCTGAAAAGGACAGCTGTTTGCCGGCGGCCCGCGCCTGCTCGGCGACGATCAAATTGGCGACCGAGCCGAGCAAGGTGAAGTTGCCGGCCAGCGTCGAACTCATCGCCACCACCAGCCAGGCGCGCTCGGGGTTTTCCAGGCCGGGTATGAACGGCCTCAGCGCCAGGACCGCCGGAACATTGCTCATGATGTTGGAAAGCACAGCGGTGAAGCCGGACAGCCGCCAGACGTCGTCCAGGCCAAGGTTCTTGGCGAAAGCAATGATATCGGGCGTCAGCAGCGTTTTCTCGGCGCCGGCGACGACAATGAACAGGCCGGCGAACATGAACAGCAATGGCCCGTCTATCTCGCGATATATGCGTGCGGGCTTGATGGCGCGGGTGAGCAACAGGATGGCGCCACCGATGAGTGCCGCCTTGGCGACCGGAACGCCGGCGAAGAATGCGGCCGCCAGGCCTATGCAGACAATTACTGCCTTCAGCACCTGACCAGGCAGCATGCGGCCGCGATAGACTTCCGGGCTGAGTTCGGCACTGCGCGCGAATTCGGTGCGGTAGACGACGCGCACGATGACGATGACGGCGACGAGGCCGAACAGGGCGACCGGCGCAAGCGCGGCCGAAAAGGCCGGATAGGAAATTTCCGACAGCGCGCCGATGACCATGTTCTGCGGGTTGCCGGTGATGGTGGCGACGCTGCCGCAGTTGGATGCGGTGGCGGTGGCGATCAGGTAGGGGATGGGATTGCGGTTGATGACGCGGGTGACGTGGACGACGATCGGCGCCATCACCAGGCAGATGGCGTCATTGACCAGGAAGGCCGACAGCACGCCGGTCAGGAACGTCACCATCACCAGAAGCATAAATGGCGCGTGCGCATGCTCGATAGCGTAGGCGCCGAGAGCGCGAAAGGCGCCCGAGACCTTCAGGTGCGCAACGACGATCATCATGCCGAGCAGCAGCGTGATGGTGTCGAAGTTGATGGCGCGATAGGCATCTTCCATGCTGAGCGCGCCGATGGCGATCATCGCAGCACCGCCGAGCAAGGCGATCCCTGCCCGGTCGAGACGCAGGCCCGGGATGCGGCCGATGGCGACGCCGGCATAGGTCAGGATGAGAACCAGCAATGCCGCCGCGCCCATCAATGTCATTGGCAGACCATCCCCGTTTAAACGAACCGACGCCGGAATGGATTGTTTCCGCTCAGGCATTTGCCGCGCAGCTTTAACGCCGCTCCAGCAAAGCGAAAGCGCCGATGACGATCCGGATGTGAAAATCGGTGGGCAAATCGCGGGCTGACCAGCGCCGGGAGCGGCTGGAGCTTGTCCCTGACACGGCCGGGATTAAGACAAGCGCAGCGGCCTGCCGTGAGCTGCCGTCCGCGAAACTTCGCTGTTGCCAAGGTCGTGGCTTATATAATTAAATTCTAATTTATCCTTTCCGGGTATGAATAGCTTAGCCGTGTTTCGGCCTTGGGGTTTTCAGATGGTCCAGATTCTCGAAAGGGAATGCCGTGTTTCGGAGAACGAGGCCTTGCAGGCGCGCCCGATGGAATGTCCGCGCTGCCAAGGAGCCCGCAAGGTCTTTGTTTGCGCCCGATGGATGAGTTCGAACGGACATTGCTGCCCCGGGGGGACACATCAGCTCAGCTGCCCAGGTCACAGTGTCGCCTGTCTGGAGTGTGGCGGACGGGACACTTGAACTGATCTCAAAACAATCCCGACAAGATTGCTGTGAGACGCCCAGCATGTTCCGGTTCGACGTGCCGGTGCGCAAATCTCCCGGAAACGAAAAAAGCCCGCCCCGGCGAACCGGAGCGGGCTTGCAGCCATAGCGGTAAGTATCCCGCTGCGAGTGAGCCGCGTGCGTTTTCCGCCACACACCCGCACATATTTGATAGCGGCATTTCCGATTGATGTTAGTCGCCGCCGGATTATTCGCCCGGCTGTCCGCCATTCGCGCTGCTGCCCAGAATTCCAAAGTCCTGCGACTTTGCTCCTTGCCCGGCAGTCAGGAATCCGTCGGCATCGAGGCCGCGCCGCAGCAGTTCCCGCACCGCCGCGGACCGGCTTGGCATGCGCTTTTCGAAGCGCCAGTTCTCCAAGGCAGCCAATTCCTCGGCCGTCAGCATGATCTGCAGTCGCTCGGGTCGTTCGAGTTCGGCCATTTTGCGCTCCAACCGCCAGAACCAAAAATACAACTAGTTAGTATGTGGCTCAATAGGAGCATAATTAGGAGTCTCCGCACGATGCGTCAAGAACGCCTAATTGGTAACTCACATCCAAGACCAACGATGAGAGTGAAGCGTCGGTTGCACACCATGCACCACCTACTAACTAATTGATTTATTTTGATAATTTTGAATATTTTACTTGTCATTCGACGATGACCGGCGCATATTGATGAGGAGGGATAAACCATCTCAAAGGGAGGTTTTTCCATGCGCTACGGATATTCGGATCGGCTGCGGGAGGACCTCAACTCACAGGTCCTGGCCGCCCTTCGGTCCCGGGGAATAATCAATATCGCGACGGTCGCCGAGGAAGTGCGAGTGCGCAATCTGGACGAGAACATCGCGCTCGAAGACGTCGAGCGCCTCGTGATGCAAGTGGCGCAACTCTACGGCGCTGTCATGGAATTCGATGGGCTGACCGCCATCGAAGCGGGGAGATTCAACCCATTGCCGGAAAATCGGCATGAACTGCCTGGCGACGACAGTGTCGACGCCATCGATAGCCATACCCGAAGTGCCATGCTGGAGGGATAGCCGCACCATCAGCCGGCAAATCGGCCTGCCTTATCTGTTCTTCAGTATTCGCGCCTCGCGCAACAAGGAGTTGCGGTCAGTGCCGATCATCTCAATGAGGCTGCGCGCCTCGTCCAATGTGATGCCGGTTTCTTTGGCCAATGCGCTTGCCAGGAAAGCCTCTTCGCCCATCTTCCGGGCCTGTTCGTCATTTTCCATCGACCGAGCCTTCTCTCGATATGGCAGAATCACGCGGCAGAACGATTGTTACCTTCAATCGAGCGCCATATCGGCGAAAGATGTTTGGACGGAGCGCAGCGGCGCTTCGAGCGTCCAGACCACACCCTCTTCGTCAAAATCCAACTGTCCGGTACCGCCGACGGCCTGTGGCGCGACCCGCTTGAGGACCACAGATCCAAAACCGCGGCGCGTGATCCCGCCCATGGTCGGCCCACCCAGCTCACGCCAGATCAAGCGAAAAACATCGGTGCCGTCGGTCGCCGGTGCCGTATCCCATTCGATTTCGACTCGTCCGCCGTGGCGCGACAGCGCTCCGTGCTTTGCCGAATTGGTGGCTAGTTCGTGGAAGGCGATACCGAGATACTGGACGGCATTCGGCTGAAGCGTGATCACCGGTCCAGCCATCGACAGACGATCCTGCGCCGCGAACGCCTTGAGCTGCGCCTGGATCAGGTCGCCGACGGTGGCGCCCCGCCATTCTGCCTCCACCAGGAGATCATGGGAATCCGAAAGCGCCGTGATGCGCTCTCGCACCTGTTCGAGGAAAGCGGCCGGCGTGCCCGCCGACTTGGTGGTCTCGCGGATCATCGAGATGATGACCGAGTATTGGTTCTTCACGCGATGGTTGACTTCGCGCATAAGCAGACGGATGCGACGCTCGCTCTCCTTGTGGGAGCTGATATCGCGTGCGATCTTGGAAGCGCCGATGATACGCCCAATGCCGTCGCGAACCGGCGAGACGGTCAGCGAGACCGGGACGAGGCTGCCGTCCTTGCGCCGGCGCATGGTTTCGTATGATGGCACACGCTCGCCGGCACGTATGCGCGAGATGATCAACTCCTCCTCGCCGAGGCGCTCGGGTGGAATGAGCATCGTCACCGGCCGGCCGATTGCCTCAGCGGGCGTGTAGCCGAACAAATGTTGGGCCGCATCGTTCCAGCTGGTGATGATGCCGTTGATGTCCTTCGAAACGATTGCGTCCATGGACGATTCGACAATCGCGGCAAGTCGCATTCGCGCCTCGTCGGCCTGCGTCTGCGTGCGCAGGTCAAGCAGCGTGTTGATGGCGCCGACAATTTCGCCCGATTCGTCGCGAAGCAGGCGCGGGTGGGCTCTGAACGGAATAAGTTCACCGTCCGGTCGCTCCGCAATCGCTTGATCCCACGGAATATCGCGTCCTTCAAGCATGGAGATTGCCATTGGGCACTCGCCATGCGCCATCGGCCGGCCATCGAGATGTCGCAGCTTCCAGGAGCCGCACCAAAGGTCTTTGCCTATTACAGGACTGTGCCCCCACAGATCAGCCGCGGCCTCGTTGAAGAATGTGATACGGCCTTGTTTGTCGATTGTGTAGACGGCAACGGGCAACGCCTCCATCAAATGGGCAGAGGAGACTCCTGGAATTCCAGGCTCCAGCTGTTGGACGACATCAGCATATTCCCCTGCCACGAATTCCCCTGCATGCTCGAGTTTTTGCAGCTTGCTGCAATAGCTGAAATGCACGCGCGAGGTTTCGGTTCCCGTCGCACCCTTAGAGCGACCGTTGTTCTCCTGCGGAAGGGCGATTTCGTACGCGGGCGGCGTCGATTTCGGGGCTCGCGCAAAAATGCCGACCACCAAGCGCAACCCAGGTCAACTTTGTCGGAACCTTCGTCAACCCGAGCGGTTCCCCGCTAGGTCGCAATGCGACGAGTTTCGAAAAATGGAGAAACACCATGTTTATGAAAATCCTTGCAGCTTCAGCCCTTACCGTCGGCCTGGCGACCTCGGCGATGGCGCAGAGCGCTGACGGCGGTGGCAGCGGCAAATCGGTTGTGGTCACGCCCGATCCGGCCGATCCCAACGCCGTTGATCCGAGCGCAACCTACAGCACCAACGGCATGAACGGCGCGCTAAACTCGAATGCCGATGAAAACTGTGCCGCCAGCCCGCAGGGCGCCCAGCCCGACGCCAACGCTAAGTCGCCGGGAACTGTGTCGCCAACGGTGAACGACAACCATTGCGGCAAGTAAGCTGCGATCACCATCAGCTTAAGGCCGCGGAACGCAGTTTCGCGGCCTTGCTGTAACCGGGCAGGCTCGCGCTGACAGGAACCAATTGCCGGTCGGAGCGTTTGCCGCTGCATACTCTTTTTCAGATATAGCCAAACGGAGTGAGGGACATGGCGTCATCGGTACTTATCGGCATTCTGATCACCTTTCTGGTGATCATCCTGGTGCTCTATCTCGTTCAGCGCCTGCCGCTCGACGGCCGCACCAGACAGATCGCACAGATCGTCGTCATCATTATCGGCATCATTTCGCTGCTGAAATATCTGGCGGTGTTCTAGTATAAAGCCGCCATGAGATTCCAAAGGCTCGCATGGATCGTCGGAACAGCGTTGTTTGCCGCAACCACCACGGCCTACGCGCGACCGGACACGCGCACGATGACCTGCGATGAGACCCAGCGTCTGATCCAGAGTCATCACTCGGCGGTGCTGACGACCGGCCAAAACACTTACGATCGCTACGTCCGCCAATTCGGCAACGACTGCGACTGGCCGGAGGTGCCGGTCGCCGCCTCCGTTCCAACACGTGATGGGCAATGCCGCGTCTATTGGTGCCGGGAGCCGGTGTTCGACTTCCCGAACTGACGGAGCCAACTGCGCGCGCCAGAAAATGCACTGCGCGAGGCAATGCGGAACCCTTGCGCTCCGCGTGAATTGATTCTGCGCATGGCGCTGCGAGGTGTAGCGGTGTGATGCCCAACAAGACGGAGGAGCGGTCATGCCCAATGATACAAGGCGAAGCGGCAGCTGCCTTTGCGGCGGCATCCAGTTTTCGGTGACGGGAGATCCCTTTCGGATTGGCCTTTGCCATTGCAAGGACTGCCGCAAGGCCAGTGGGTCGACTTTTTCGGCGTTCGCGGTGTGGCCGCTCGAGGCGTTTGAAACGACGGGTATCGTCAGCAGCTATGGCGACAGAAGCTTTTGTCCAACCTGCGGCGGCCGGGTTCCGCTGGTTCGTGAGAATGAGGTGGAGGTGACAATTGGCAGCCTCGATGAGGTCCCCACCGAAGGACTGGAGCCCAATTATGAGCTCTGGGTCAACCGCCGCGAACACTGGTTGCAACCATTGCCTGGCGCCCGGCAGTTCGAGCATGACCGGGTGGAAGACGGGTCGACAAATGATGGCCTGACAGCTGAACCGGTTTCTGAAGGCGCTGAAACGCCGTTAAGCCATTTGTCGCGACGCAAATCTGCGTAGTTGTACGCACCGCAGAGCCTTAGCCAGTCGAAGCGCAAAAAGGCCCGCCTTGGCGTCGAGCCAAAGGCGGGCGGTTGATTGTCTGGCTTGTGCTGCGGTTACCGCGGAACCATTGTTGCCCATGCCTGGCTCGACGCTCGCCGTCTTTTTGTAACCGGCAATCGATTTACCGGGCAGCGGCCAGTTGGAATTCGTCTTGCGGTTGCGGAGCGGCGCTGGTTTATTTAAAAACGAGAGCTTATATCGTTACGCCAACTATGCTGTCCAAGTATGTTTGGCGTGACATAAAGAAATCTTGCCAGCTCGTACAAAAGGACGACTTGTTTGTTTCCTTTTTTGTTCCATAGTGTGGCGAATCTTGAAGCCGAATGAGGCGGTTTTCATGCAGTCAGCGCATGGGCAGGGTGGCAGTCCGCACGTGCAATATCCACCGATTGATGGGTTCTGGACCTGGGACATCAAGCGTGACCGCGTTTACGGCGACGCCAATCTTTCTGACTATTTCGGGCTGACGCTCGAAGAGTTCTCGCACGGCGCATCCATGGAAAGATGCATGCAGAGCATCGACGCCGAAGATCGGCCACGGGTGCATATCGCGATCCGCAAGGCGGTGGAGCGGAGAGCGGGGTTCAGGGAGATCTATCAGGTCCGCTCAGACAAGATGGGGCTTCGCCGGATACTGGCAGTTGGCCAATGCTATGTGGACGGCCAGGGAGAAGCAGCCTTGTACCCCGGCTGGTTCATCGATCTGACCCGCAATGTCGATTCGGGCGAGACAGCACTTCGCGAGATCCACCGCCATATCGAACAGGCCAAGGAGATCTCACAGTCTATGGGACAGGACCTGCTGTTCTATCTTCTAGAAAATGCCCAGGAAGAGGCGCAGCAACGCCTTGACGGCAGGACGATGAGGCGCAAATCGGCTTGGAGCAGACATTGTTAGCTTTTGCGGGCAATCTCACCGCGGCCGCGGAGTTCAGCCGTCACCATGCGGGCAAAATGGCTTTGAGGCGAGCGGCGCTCCAGCAAGCTGGCGCGCTCAAGAGCAGCGTCGCCGTAAAACTCGACCAACACCGTCGCTGCGCTGGCGGCGTCGACCCTGAGCCGGCCAAGGTCGGCGTGTCCGTCCCGGCTGGACGACGCGCTGCCGGCAATGACATCCAGCATGGCCTGCATCTTGTCGGGGAAACTACCCTCGTCTTCGTGCATCGTCGCGGTCCGATTGGCGGCGTAAAATATCGACATTTTTGCAAAAAGCGCAATAGGGTCGTTGATCGAAAGCTAATACAACCTGATACAGCTCCACCGTGAGCTTTTTCGCAATCTTCATGCAAGCATAGTCAGCGCAAAGTTCATGTGCAGACATTGGGGGCACCGATGGACCAGCCGAGCAAGATGGAAAACCTGCAGTTCGCGCAAGGGATACTGCGGGAACTTCGGCAGAAAGCTGAAGCCGACGGCGAGAAGCTTCTGACCTATCTCATCGATATGGCTTACCTTGAAGCCAGTGATCGCATTCGCGCGCATTGGGTCGGCAATCACGAGCCCGAAAGCCGCAGGGCCAAGGGGTAAAGCCGAAACGGAGCGATGGCGGCGCCCTCACGGGCGCGTTTTGGATCAGGCGCCGGAGGCCATCCAGACCACCGTCAGTTGTGAATACCGGCTGAAAGGCCAGCCAGCACCTCCCTCACCCGGGTTTCGCTGATCCCGCGCGTATCCTTGACCCAGCTGGGCGTCGAGAGCGGCGGCTCGATAAAGCGAACATGGCTGTTCACCGGACCGTGCACGTAGGGGCGATTTAGCCCGTAGATAAGCGCACATGGGACGTTCAGGGCAGCGGCGGCGTGCGAAATGCCGCCGTCAACCCCCAGAAACATGGTCGACGCAGCGATCTGGCACATCGCATCAGCAATCGATGGGGTCGAGGTGAAGTCGATTGCCTCAGGAATGGCGGCGCGGATTTTTACAGCACCGGCGCGCTCGCGCGGTCCGCCGACAATCCAGATTGCCCAGCCGCGAGCATGGTGGTCTCTGGCCACCGAGATGAAGCGCTCTATGGGCCACGAGCGGAAATTTTCGATGTCTGCCGTATAGAGCGCCAGCGCCGGCCGGCCGGCGTCTATCTTCTGGCGTTGGCGCCATTCGCCCAGCTCGGCCGGATCGACCACAAGCCGGGGCGCCGGCCATTCTGTCCCCGCAGCCGGCTTTTCGCCAAGAGAGGCAATCGAGCAGACCTCCTCGAAGAGCCGCGTCTTGCGCGGGCCGAAAGCCCATAGATGTGCCAGCCAGCCGGCGGGGAAGCGATTGAGGAGGCCGAATTGCAATTCCTGTGGATAGCCGATGCGCTCCTCAATGCCGGCCAAGAACGCCATTAGCGCCGCCTTGGTGCTGCTGGTCATCAGATAGGCCGTCCCGTAGTTCTCCTTTCGCAACGCGCCGACAAGGCGGCCGCGCTCTGCAAAACCGGGCCGCTGATGACGCTTGGCAAGCGCCCAGCCTTTCCTGACATGCGGCATCAGGCGCGCCAGTGGTGCCGCGACCGGCGAGGTGACGACATCGATGGGGCGACCGGGAAATCGCTCGGCAATGATCTGGATGGCGGAGTGGCAACGGACGAAGTCGCCGACCGCCGGAAAGCCGACGAGCAGGATTGGATCGGTGGTCGTCAAGGAAGCTCTTCGCCGTCAAGGATGCGGGCATAGAGATCCAGATAGCTACGCGCCGCTTTCTGAATCGGAAATCGCGTCGCAGCCGATTCCCGGCATTGCTGAGGCGTAAGGTCGGCGACGGCTTCGAAAGCGGCCGCAAATTCTTCATCGCTCTCGAAGAAGCGCCCGCTGTCGGCATCGACGGTCTCGGGCAACGCGCCTCGCGGAGTCGTCAGCACCGGAGTGCCGCACAGCATGGCTTCGACCGGTGCGTTGCCGAACGGCTCCTCCCAGGCGATCGGATTGAGGAAGGCTCGCGCCTCACCGAGAAGGCGAAGCTTGGGCTCGCCGTCAACGATGCCGTGGAAACGGTATCGGCTGCCAAGGCTCTTGAAAAACAAACCTTCGCGGCGGGTCTGACTTCGGCCCAGCAGCTTCCAACGCGAACCACCGGCGATATCGAGACCGAAATCGAACTTTTTGGCGAGATCGACGGCGCGGTTGAGGCCTTTGCTCGATCGCGCAATGCCTGCGAGAAACAGCAGGCGGTCGCCCTTTGCCGCCGACAAACGATAGTCGTCTACCGGAAAGCCATTGTAGACGAAGGTTTTGCGTCCATGCTGGCGGGCATGATTGGCGCTGATAAAACTCCAGTTCGCAACCGGCATGGGTTGATCCGGCATAAAGCCGCGCTGTGTATTCAGCGTTGGAAATGGCACCTCGACGGGCCAGCTGTGCGTGTGGACGATTTGCGTGTCGCGCGGAATGGCCGCCCGGCATTCGGCATCGGTTGACGCATGCCGGACTTCGTAGAGCGGATGGCTGGAGCCAGGGCCGGCGACCACCACGACATGATGGCCGAGACGAACCATCTCTGTGGCCAGCCATTCGACCTGACGCTGAATCCCGCCGTAGCCCCGACAGGGGATTACGCCCTTCAAAACGAGCGTCACCCGCATTGACCTGCCTCACAATCCTCTCAAAGACGGTTCAGTTGCGTCACCGGCTGGGCATTGTCAAGGTCGCGCCCAAATCGCCAAAAGCCGCGCCCACTGTCAGCGTTGCGCCTTTGTCCCGGGTTACGAAATCGTTAATCAGCGCTTGCTACTATGCCGAATGACCAAGAATCTCGGCAATGCACCCAGGATCCTCCCCACGCAACAGCCAAAGAGTTCCACTCTTGGCCGGCTGGCGCCTGCCCTGTTTCCGCTGGTCGTCGCCGCGCTTGGATATATGATCGGCCGGCAATTCTTCGGCTTCTAGGCCACCCTCTCCGGATACGCTCGCGGCGGAAACGCCGCGAACAAACGCAAAAAACGCCACACCCTTTCGGGTGCGGCGCTCTGAACCGATACCGGTATCGGCCCGTTATGGCTGTGTTACGAAACGGCCTTTTCGCGGACCGGAAGCTTCCAGCCCGGCCTGACGAAGTGGCAGGTGTAGCCGTTGGGATATTTCTCGAGATAGTCCTGATGTTCGGGCTCGGCCTCCCAGAAATCGCCCACCGGAGCAAGTTCGGTGACCACCTTGCCGGGCCACAGTCCCGAGGCATCGACATCGGCAATGGTGTCTTCGGCGACGCGCTTCTGCTCGTCACTGGTGTAGAAGATCGCCGAGCGGTAGCTCATTCCAACATCGTTGCCCTGCCGGTTCTTCGTGGTCGGATCGTGGATCTGGAAAAAGGATTCGAGCAGCGTGCGAAAGCTGATCCTGGCCGGATCGAAAATGATCTCGATGGCTTCGGCATGGGTGCCGTGGTTGCGGTAGGTGGCATTAGGCACATCGCCGCCGCTGTAGCCGACACGGGTCGAGATCACGCCGGGATAGCGCCGGATCAGATCCTGCATGCCCCAGAAACAGCCGCCGGCAAGCACTGCACGTTCGGTGGACGTCGCCATATCATACCTCCTTTGGATTGCTCCTTAAGTAGGCATTGTCGCTGGCTTCTTCCAGCACCTCAAGTGCGTCACTTGTCGACAGCCGGCCTGAACCGCCGCACGATCACCTCGAAGACGATGTCGGAAATCCACATTGCCGAGACGCCGATCAGGAAGGCGGCGGCAAGTGTCGTGGTGTCGTCGGCCGGATCTGGAATGGGCATCCCCGTCGCCTTGAACCAGGCAACGGCGGGCAGCGTCAGATAGGCCGCCGCCAGCGCCCCGCAGATCGGCGAAGCGATCATCTCGCGCAGCTTGTAGCGATGGCGCGACAGCGCCCGCAGCACGCCGCCGGCCAGTCCGGCGGCGACGACGGGACCCTTGATGCCAAGTATGTCGAAGAGGTCGTGCATCGGCTTAAAGCCTCCATCCGCAGAGCTTTTGTCCTTTGCGGTTGTGCGCCAAGAGCGCTCTCGCCTCGGCGTCCGACAGTGCATCGACGGCCCTGGCCGACAGACGCAGCGGGTTCGAAACCGCGCAGAAGCCGCCCGAAGCCGTCGTGCAACCGGCCAGCGCCACGAGCAGCGCAAGCATCAGTCCCTTGCCCATGATTTCAGCTCCTTTCGAACAGCGTCCGCCGGCAGTGCGCCGATGTCGTTCTGCACCTGGTCGGCGACCGCGCGCGCCGCGGCTTCAGCGGCCGCCTGTCTGCCGCGCTCGGCCTTGGCGCCGGCCAGGCGCTGGTGAAAACCCCAGCAAAGGGCGCCGATGGCCGATGCCAGGAAGCCCAGCAGCGCTTTGTTGGCGAGCAGGCCGGCGAGGAGCGCGCTCACAGCAGCCACCCGGCAACGAGCCCGGCCGCGAAGCCGATGGCGTAGGGTTTGGCGGCCTCGAGATAGGCGATGAGCAGTTGTTGCAACCCTTCCATGTCAGTGCGCCCAGCCGAATTTGCGGGAAAGCCAGTGCCAGGTCTCGGTGACCGACGCGATGGCAAGACCGGCGGCGACCTCCAGTCCCGCCTGGATGTCGGGATCGGAGGAAAACGCTGCAGCGTCGTCGGCGCCGAGCAGGCCACGCGCGACCAAAACGCCGGCGCCGTAACGCAGGCCGATGCGGATGAGGACGGCGATCATGTCGAACTCCTTGCGAAAATGGATTTCAGGATCTGAAGCAGCGTGGCCCAGAACGGCAGGCGTTCGACGGGAGGCGCAGCCCCGGCCGGCGCAGGCGATGGCGTAGAGCCGGGTGCGGTGGATGGCCCGGGCGGATGTCGTGGGCCTGAGGGATCCGGCGAAGGTGCGGGAGCGGGCTGAGGGGCAGACATCAACAGCGCCTGGGAACGGACCGACCGGACGCGGTCGCTCCAGCCCTTGCCAAAAACCGGCCAGGTCGGAAGCCGTCGCAGGAATGCCAGCCGGGCGTCGCAGAGGTCGTCGATGACGGCGCCCGATGGCCTGGCGCCGACGGCGCTCAGCGTGGCCGGGCCGATCCTGCCGTCCTGCACCGCGCCCACCGCCGCCTGCAGGTTTTTCGCCGCCCTGCCCGGCCCGCTGTTCACGGCAAAGTCGAATACGGCGTAATCGACACCGCCGGGAAGTTCAGCGCCGGCCACGGCGTCCCAATAGAAGCGGCGATAGACGGTCGCCACCTGGTCGTTTGTGATCGCGCGCAGATCAGCTTTTGTGGCGTCCGCCTTCACATAGCGGCGGAAGTTGGCCAGCGTCACACCCTTCATGGTGGCGCCGCCGGGATCGGCCGGATTGTCGGACCAGCCCCCTTCCGATTTGAGGACGAGCGAAAGTGCCCACGCGAAATTGCGGTCCATGGGAGTGCCTCTTTGGTTGTGGACGGAGAAGTCGCCGAAAGCGGCTAGACTTCGGATAGCGATGGGATTATTTGCCTGTTTATGTTGAAGGAAAGCTATTTGGAATTCGCGGTGCGCTGGCATCTCTATCGCAAGTGGCATATGCCACCGCGACCAAACAGGCAGGCCGAATATGACTTCCACCGCACAATGAAAACCGTCCGTGCTGGCGGTTTGTTCATCGACCTTGGTGCCAATGTCGGAGACGTTACGAGACACGCTCTCGACTACGGGATGAGAGTAATCGCTTTCGAGCCCGACCCTGTTGCTCGACAGGTTTTGACGGCACGGTTTGGCAAAAGCAGCCGCGTGACGATCATCCCCAAGGCTATCGGCGGCTCGGCCCGGACGGCTATATTTCACCAAGCATCCAAAATCGACGCGACCCGGACAGAAGCGTCATCCCTTTTCGAAACGAAACACAACGCCAAAGGGACCGCGTTTGAGGTCGAAGTGGTCGACATCGTTCAATTCCTGCGAGGGCTTCAAGAGCCCATCGCCGTGATCAAGATGGACATAGAAGGCGCGGAAGCGGAGTGCCTCGAAGCCATCATGGATGCGGGCATCCACCATTCGATCGGCAAGATTTTGGTCGAAACGCATGAGCGGTTTTCGCCAGACCTGGCGGAAAGGATCGGCAATTTGCGCGACCGGATCGAGCGAGAAGGCATCCGCAACATAAACATGGACTGGGGCTAAGGCGACAGTATCTCCGCAGGATTGAGCCGGAGCGTCTGGACAAGCCCGACCGCGTCGGGACCGTTGCCAGTATCGACCCTCATTTGCGATCAGCCCAGACCTGGCGCGCGTCGTCGGGAGCTTCTGGCACCTCGGTCGCACCGCCGGGCGGTTCGGAGCCTTCGAAACCGCCGATGTAGATGCCATTGCCGTCAACGAAATATTTTGCCATAGGATGATAATCTTTCCATCACTTCGGGAGCGATGAAATGCTGATGTTTCTTGCTGGTTTCGTGTTGGGAATAGTTGCGTGCATAGGCGGCATTCAGGCTTTTGCCTGGTGGGTGGATCGCGGCTTCGAATCCGCAGCTAAGCCCAAGCCCTGACAACTAGTCTCCAGCTGGCAGGGGTTACATTAAATAGATTTCCGGTTGTTTTGTTGAATATTGGTATGACACCAGATCCATAACGAACACCAATATTCGTAGCGTCCGGGATGAAAATTGAAAGACCATTATTGCCGCTACCTTGTTGGTTCGTATTTGGATTTATTTTAACTTCGTCACCTATGGAGTAGCCACCTTCTGCCGTTGTGCATTGAAGAACCGCCAGATAAAGTTTGGGCTTCACGCCAAGCCCATGCGCCAGCGTCAGTGCACCGCCAACAGTAATGGTTTGCTGGGTGCTTTCAAACGACTTGGCGAAAGGCACAGTTGCCCACGCTGGCTGACCGGTTGCCAGTTGAAGTAGCTGCCCATCTGATCCTTTGGCGAGGCGCCCCCAAGTTCCCACACCTGTGCCGTAGATGAGGTCTCCGGCAACGGCCGTGCCGATGCCAGCCAAAGCCGTCAAGACTGTCGACGCAGCCTGATAGACCGAAGAAAGGGCTGCAATCGCTGTCGTGACAAACCCCGTCGTCGCAAGCTGCGTCGTGTTGGTGCCGGGCGCCGCCGTGGGCGCTGCCGGCACGCCTGTAAATGTCGGGCTGGCCTTTGGCGCCAGGCTCGACACCGCAACCCCACTGTCCTTGGCCAGCTTGCCCGTCGTCCCGTTGAAGGTGGTGATGTTGTCGGCGATCGCCGAGGCCGGGCCGACGATCAGGTCGGTCACCTTGACACCACTATCCTTGCCCACCTTGCCTGTCGTGCCGGCGAACGTGACAATGTTGTCGGTCACCGAAGACGCAGGCCCCGAAAAATCCCCCGTCCCTGTCCCGTCGGCGCCCTTGTCGCCGGCGCGGTCGAACATCAGCCAGATGCCATTGGCCGTCGTCGGCAAGGTGCCGGCGCCGCTAACACAGGCGAGCGTCAGCTTGCGGTACCGTGTCGCGGCCATCAAATCGTCGCGCAGCTTGACCACCTGGCCGTCCTTGCGGTGGTAGAGCCGAAATTCCTCAAACCAGGACAGCAGCGTCGAAAACACCTTGAAGCGGCCGGATTGCATGCGGTCGAGCATCTCCATCAGCCCGGCCTCGACCGAGACCGAGCCGTCGGCAAAGCGGGCGTGGCCCGCAAGCATGTTCAGCCCGTGCGCGGCATATTGTTTGGCCAGCGCCGTGCCCGCCGCTTCCAGCGTCTCGCGGCGGCCGTCGCGCGGCCAGGCCCAGGGCAGCCATTCGCCCCAGGGTTTGAGCGCCAGCACCTGCATGGCCGGCGTCTGCTGCGAAGCGCGGGCCGCCTTGGTGACATAGACGACATCGGCCTCCGTATCCCAGGCGAGCTCGACGGCGGCCGACGGATGGTCCCAGCCGAAATCGAGTGCGCCGATACGCGGCCAGTAGCGCGGCAGCCGGAACGGCTCGCAGGCGATCAGCTCCTCGGCAAGCGGAAAGATGCGGCCGGAGCCGAGCACCGGAATGCCCTTGGCTCTGGCTTCACGTTCATGCTCGGGATAGGCGGCAATGATCGCGGCACGCTCCTGCGGCGAATAGTGTTCGGCATCGTCGATGGTCATGAAGGTGACGTGACGGGACATGCCTCACCTCGGTCATTGATGGCCAGGAAGGGTCAAATCTTGCCGGATCTGCGTCTGTCAGCCGGCGGCCAATGGTATTCTCAATGGGACGCTAATATACATAGACGCTCCAGCAAGCAGCGCCTGCCGGATGCTTGAGGAATGCCATGCGAAGATTCATCTTCACGGCGATGTGTATCGCCGCCGCGACAGCCGCCAGTGCCCACGACTGGTACCAAGACAGGGTTGACCCACAGACGAAATTCAAATGTTGCGGTGGTTCTGATTGCCGCGCCATACCTCGGTCTTCGGTGCGGTCCAGGATCGACGGTGGTTACATCTATTTGCCGCATAATTTCATCATCCCGCCGGACCGCGTGCAGGAATCCCCAGACGGCCAATACCATATCTGTGAAGGTACCTACATCATAACCAATCAGCTGTATTTGCGTTGCTTCTTTGCGCCTCGTGTAAAGATCTCCCTACTTCTTCCGCATTGAGGTAGATACCGGGCGTCGCTGCGGCAGCACCGGCTCGCCCTCCCTCTGCGGGCGGCTCTACGTCACCCCCCCGCCCTGCCCTCCACCTCCTGCGCCGACAAAAACCGCAGCACCACATCCGACATGCCCAAGAGCGGCGTGAACGTGACAATGGTGATGCCGCCGGTGGCGTTTGTGCGGGTCAGGCCCTCGGAATAGATGTCGAGCGGCGGCTCCTCGTCGAACCAGACGCCGTGCAGCGTTTCGCCCTGCCACTTTTCGCGGCCTTTCTCAAAGCTCTTGAACGACAACACCGATTCATCGGCTTGCACGTCGCCGCCACCGCCCCAGCGCACCACGATGCTGTCGAGCGCGCCCGGCGCGCCGCGACCCATGGTGGTGTGCAAAATGGCGTCGGCGGGGATCATGCCGGTGCCCCAGGCGGCCTGCTGCTGCGGCGGGCCGACCAGCACGCGCTGCGGATTGTCGCGCGTGCCCTCGCCCGTCACGCCGGCCGCCCATAGCCGCACGGCGGTCTCGAAGGTCTTGCCTTGCCACCACCGGGGATAGCGGCCGGTGAGATGCATGGCCCATTCGGCGCCGCCGGCCCTGGTCTTGCCGAGCTGGTTGCCGGCCATGAACAGCCGCTCGCGGTTTTTGGCGCCGGCGGCGTGAAACTCGGCCTGGCGTTCATACGGCGTGTACGATGCAAGAAGATTGGTCCTGCGCCTGCGGTCCAGTTCCTGCAGCAGCGCCAGATAGTGGCGGCGTGCCGTCCGGCTGGTCGCCGAACGGACCGAGGACGGCTTCGAGGCCGCGGATGCGGCGGCGGATCTCGTCATCGCTCAGGCTTTCCAGATGGTCGATGGAGACATGTAAATCCTTGGGCAGCACCGATTGCACGATCTTCAGATACTGGTCGGGCTTGTCGGCCCTGACCGCGGCAATGACGCCAGCGCCGTGGGTGCGGAAATCGGCGCGCACCGCGTCGAGAAAATCGTCGCCAAGCGTCTTCTTCGTCCGCTTAGGGGCTGCGCCGGCGGGCGCTTTGCGGCCAGGGCGCGCACGCGGCGCCGTCCGGTCAGCCATGATCCAGGATCCCGGCGGGCTCAGCGTTGCTGGCGGCAACCTGCTTTGCCGGTCTCGCCCGCTTGATTTTGCCGGCCTTGCGCCGTTTTGCCTTCACCGGTTTCCGGGTGGTCTTGCGGTTGGCCGCATCAGCGGCTGGCGCGTGGCTGTTTTCGGCAGGCGCGGCTTTCAGGCTTGCCCTGGCAAGACCGATCGCGCTTGCGTCGTGCGCTCCGCGCGGAAAGCCGAAGCCGCCGATAGCATCGACCGGGCCGCCACGAACCATGCCGATCAGCACGCCCGGCACGACCGGCTCGACGCGACCGATACGCGCCTGCGGGGCAGCGCCTTCGAACAGGCCGATGGCGCTGACGAGCTCGCGGCCGTCATCGTCGGTGATGATGGTGGCATAGCGGTTGGACATGGGCTTCTCGCGGATAGTGCAGAATGAACCGAGGATAGCGTTCCTTCGCGCCCCCCTCTGTCCTGCCGGCATTCGGTTCTCGCAACAGATTGCCTGAAAAACAAAACCCGCCTTGGCGGCGGGTTGCTGGCGCAAATCAGCACCATGGAGAAATGATACGATAGCTGCCCTCATCCGTCAATAGGAAATAAGAAACAATTCCTAATTATATACTTGACGTACCAGCCGTACTTTGCGATAACAATCCCAAGGAGTTATCGCAATGTTCGACCTCACCAACGCCATTTATCACGACGCCGGCAAGGCTCGCGAACACTTGGAAGCCATCCATTGGCCGCATGGTCCGTATTGCCCGCATTGCGGCAATGCTCGCCCTGATCGCATTACCAAGCTGGCGGGCAAATCTACTCGCCCCGGCGTCTACAAGTGCAATGAATGCCGCCAGCCCTTTTCTGTAACGGTCGGCACTGTATTCGAGCGTTCGAAGATCGGCCTTCATAAGTGGGTGCTTGCTTCGCATCTCTATGCCTCGTCCAAGAAAGGCATGAGCGCGCACCAGCTGCACCGTATGCTTGGCGTCACCTACAAGACCGCTTGGTTCATGGCTCACCGCATTCGCGAAGCCATGAAGGAAGACGTTAAGTCGGCTGGTCCGCTTGGTGGCGAAGGCAAGACCGTTGAAGCCGATGAAACCTATATTGGCCAGCGCGAGACGCCGCGCGTTTCAGAGCAGCGCAAGGGCCGTCCCTTCACCAAGAAAGGCAAGGGTGGCGGCGCGCATAAGCGCATTGTCGTCGGTCTGGTCGAGCGCGGAGGTAAGGCCCGCCTGTTCCATTTGAATGACGCTACGGCTTCAACCGTTCGCGACGTGCTTGTTCGCAATGTGTTGCGTGACACGACGCTCTATACCGACTCGTCACGCCTCTACACGCGCACGGGCGAGGAATACGCTTCGCATAAGACAACCAATCACGCCGCTGGCGAATACGTTCGCTACGAAGGCGACGAGACGATCCACTCCAATACGATTGAAGGCGTGTTTTCCGTCTTCAAGCGCGGCATGGTCGGCGTCTACCAGCATTGCGGCGAAGCTCACTTGCACCGCTACTTGGCCGAGTTCGATTTCCGATATAATCGCCGCTCTGCGCTGAAAGTCTCGGATGCAGAACGCGCCGAAGACTTGCTTCGCATGGCTCGCGACAAGCGCCTTACCTATCGGCGGATTGGTGAAACCAGTTACGCCTAAGCAGAAGGCGCGGAAATTCCTTCGCCTACGCAAGAAACGCCGACTCGACTCCGAGTAGGCGTTTCATCATTATTTCGCCGGTCTTGTGATTCGGTCGTCACCACACCTCACGGGTACACCTCTAAAGGCGGGCCACTGCCCGAGAAAGGAGGTGATACGCATGACCAAGACCTACAAGGTCGGCCAGAGTGCCGTGACGGGTCGCTTTACCACGGTGAAAACCGCCCAAAGCAAACCCACCACGCACATTGTGCGCACGATCAAAAAGTGACGTAGCCTAGGCTACTGACCTTCCGGACGGTTGTTCTTAGCGGGATGGCCGTCCGGTTTCTGTTTTGCAGGCTGCTTGGTTAATGGCCGGTTAACCGGCTTCTTTCCTGTCCTGTGGTCGGGCGGCGTCTTCAGCAGGCGGCGCAACACCTCGTCGCCCTTTTCCTGGTCTTTGTCTTTGTGAGGTTCATTCATATGCCAAAATTAGACCCTTTCGGTCCAAAGCTCAAACTAACACGGGCAAAGCGCCACATCCGCGATCTCGCATCTCTCTTTGAGTCTTTTATCAGCGACAACCCACACCGAATCGAGTTCCACGATGACGAAGATAGTTGCCGCGTAGTGGCGGTTTTCGACCGACCCCTCCCAAACGAAACCGCCCCTATCATTGGGGATGCCATACACAATCTGCGCGCATCTCTCGACCACCTCGCTGCGCAGGCCGTCAAGGCGATCGGCAATGAGCCCACGCGGAATACCGGCTTCCCAATCTACAAAGCAGAGGCCGACTTCAACGGAGGAATTGCGAGTAAATTGGCGGGAGCGCCGAACATATTCATCGACTTTGTCAAGACGCAGAAGCCTTACAAAGCTTGCGCTGATGGAACTGCCGGAAACATTGCCTTGTGGGCACTCTCCCAACTCGACAACCTCGACAAACACTTGGTTATTTTGCCCACAGTTAGTGTCATAACCGCAAGGAATGTCAGGATCACCACCGATAACAGGAATACCCTTACGATCGGCTCGCTCAGCGTGTCTGGAAACCAGACAATAGCACAGGTCGCCGGAAAGGGTGCGAAGTACGAAGCCGACCCCAACTCTTCCTTCGGTGTACGCTTCTCCAACACGGACCTTGTTGACGGCGAGGACGTTGTTGAATTGCTCTCCGCCTTTGAGAAAGTTGTCGGTGAAATAATTTCCAGCGCTGCCGCGTTGGAACTCTGAATATGCCGGCCTGTCGGCTCGAATCATAGGAACTATTCCCTTGGTACGTCAAGTATATAATTGGGAAACAATTCCTACACCAGTCAAGGACGCAGCGGAGTTAGCGCTACCATATTTGTCGTCAAGTCATATGCATATGTGCTAAAGTGCCATGACGCCGGGGAAGTTTGTCTGATAATTTGTTCTTTGGCATCAAGGGGGCACAAGAAGTCATGTCTGACGACAAAATCCGAAATATAAATTTGACCGCCGACATCGTCGCGGCCTTCGTGCGCAACAATTCGGTGCCTCCGGAAGGTTTGCCGGCGTTGATCGAGAGCGTCAACTCAGCGCTCGCGGCCGTGGACAATCCCGTTGCTCCGCCGCAACCGGCACCGGAGCCTGCCGTCAATCGCAAGCGCTCGGTGACGCCGAATTTCATTTACTGCCTCGAGGACGGCAAGAAGTTCAGGTCGCTCCGGCGCCATCTCGGCTCCGCCCATGGCATGACGCCGGAGGCCTATCGCGCCAAATGGGACCTGCCCGGCGACTATCCGATGACGGCGCCCAGCTACGCCGCCAAGCGTTCTGAGCTGGCAAAGGAATTCGGACTCGGCATCAGGACAGAGACGCCGGACGCCAAAGCACCGGCGAAGCGTAAGACCAAGGCGTAGCGCGACGCCCCTGCGACGTTTGCCTACCGGAGGACGATCATGGTGGCCGACGAGCCAATGACGTTCGTGTCGAACGCCGCCAATGGGCGGTGCTGGTTGCCGAGAACGGCACGGTGACCCAGCGCCTGTTCGAAGCCCAGGAAGCGGCCGAGGATTTTGCCGATGGCGAGCGGACAAGGCTCGGCCTGCCCGCCAGGCCGCCGGCGGTGGATCCGCTGGCCTGAGTGATATTCAACCGGCTGCGGGATATCGCCCGAAACGAAAAACCCGCCTTGGCGGCGGGTCGCTGGCGCAAATCAGCACCATAGGCAAATCATAGCATAACTGCCTTCAGCCAGCAATCGCCGCGGATCGCAAGACGTAGCCTCGCAGGCAACCACCGACTGGCCATTAGCCGGCGCTTATGGAATCATTCCGCTCCGACTCGGGGAGAATGCAGCATGGACAAACCAGCCATGGCATCCGTGTTCAGGATGCGGCATGCGCCAGCCACTGTTTCGGGCGTCCGCAGCGTCGGCCGGGGCCAGGCCGATCCGGTCATCAGCAGAAGGCCGCTCGGCGAAGCGATCCGCTTCGTCATCGACGCCGATCCCCATTACGACATCAGCGCCGTCTCGATCGCCTTTGGCGACGGCTCGGCCCCGCGCCTCGGCAGCCGGGAGGTCAAGGCGCTGTGGGCCGAATACGGCCGCCGGTGGATGGAAGAGTAGGACCGCACCGGAACCTCGGCATTCGCCTCCCCTGGATCGGAACAGCCGCTCATGCGTTGACGCTGGAGTTTTGTTGACGCAATTCCGAACGGAAAACCGCCTCGCACTTTTCCTGGAATTGCTTTAGCCAATGGGAGCAAACGCCATGAATGTCGCCAATCTGCAACTCGAAGGCCTGCTGATGGCCGTCGCCTCGATCAACCAGGTTCTGGTCCGCAAGGGCGTGCTCACGGTCGAGGAGATCGACATCGCGCTGCGCAAAGCCGAAGCCGGCGAAACCGGCGAGGAGCGATCCAGCGGCATGTCGGAGTCGAGCCGCGATGCCGTCAACTTCCCGATCCGGTTGCTGGAGCTGGCCAATCAGTGCCAGCCGGAGACGGACATGCCGTCCTTCTCGAAACTGGCGCGCATGGTCGGCCAGATGAAGGAACCCTACAACGACCAGATGTGAGACTCTCCAGATTCAGGCCCGGCCGAGCTTGGAGGCGAGCACGCTGCCCGGGCCGTGCACGGCGGCAAACAGCAGGCCGGCGGCGAAGGGGAAATGGGACATGAAAGCGCCGAACTCGGCTTGGTTGCCGGCCCAGTGCGACGGACCGTGGAAGGCAAAGCCGAGGAAGACCACGTAGACGGAGGCGACCAGGGCCGCCGGCGTGAAGAACGCGCCGGTCAGGAAGGCGATCACCAGCAGCGTTTCGAGGATCGCGGCGCACCAGGCCAGAAACAGCGGGAACGGGAAGCCAGCGGCGGCGATGTAGCCGGCGGTCATGCCCATATCCATGAACTTGAAGGCCACTCCCATCGCGAACATGGCGGCCAGGATCAGGCGAGCGATGAGGATGGCCGCGGTCTGCCACGGCGATTGAACGGTTTCCATAGTGTCCTCCAGGGTTGTAATGGGTTTCGCTCCAAGGACGAGCGGTACGCCGCCGATCCGACATCATCCGGCAAAAATTCTTGGCTGGTAAAGCGGGACGTCTTGGCGGCGCCTGGGAATCCCGCTCAGAGCTTTGCCATCAGCTCCCGTCCCAACCGCTTCGGCGGCTCGGCGCGCAGCACCACATTGGTCGTCACCGCGCCGTAGCGGCCGATGGCATCGACGATGCTTTCGAGGTCGGGCGGCGACGGGACGACGACCTTGACCAGAAAGCAGTCCTCGCCGGTCACCCGCAACACCTCGAGCACTTGCGGCATGGCGGCGAATTTCTTCAGGCAGGTCTGGATGTGCTCGTGGGTGGTGCGCAGGCGGATCATCGCCATGGTGCCGAGACCAAGCGCGGCGGGATCGATCGCCGCGCGGTAGCCGGCGATGATGCCGCGCTCCTCCAGCCGCTTCACCCGCTCCGACGTCGCGGGTTGCGACAGGCCGACGCGGCGGCCGAGTTCTGAAATGCCGATGCGGCCATCCTCCTGCATGATCTCGATGATCGCCATGTCGGTGGGGTCGAGCCGTGACCGGTAATCGCCGTTTGCCATGAGCACCTTCAATCCATCGGAATTCTTCGCTGCTTTCCGATGATCTCTCATTCCGCGGACGGGGAGAAGACCTAGAATTGGCCGGCATCGTTCACCAGGAGACAGGACATTCCATGACCGACTTCATCATCTTGCCGGGCAGCGGCGGATCGGGCGAAGCCCATTGGCAGACACGCTGGCAGCAGGCCAATCCGGCGATGCGCCGCTTCAGCCCGGCGAGCTGGGACCTGCCGGATTTCGACGACTGGATGGCAGCGCTGGAAACCGCGGTGTCCCAGGCAACAACGCCGCCGGTGCTCATCGCCCACAGCCTCAGCTGCCTGCTGGTGGCGCATTGGCAGACGGCATCGAGCCGCCAGATCGCCGGTGCGTTTCTGGTTGCGGTTCCCGATCCGGCATCGCCGGTCTATCCCGCTTACGCAATTCCCTTCGCCGACACGCCGCGCGGCCCGCTCCGCTTTCCCTCACTGATCGTCGCCAGCACCGATGATCCTTACGACCCGCATGGCTATGCCATGGCGAAGGCCGGGCAATGGGGCAGCGCGCTGCACATCGCCGGGCCGCTCGGCCACATCAACAGCGACAGCGGTCTTGGCGACTGGCCGGAGGGAATGGCGCTGCTTATGGCTTTCGTCGGAACCATCGACTTGAAGGGAGCATCGGCTGACGCCAGCGGCCGCTCGTCTGCGCACAATGTCCTGAGTTCAGCTGGCTAGAAATCTCTCACGCGAAGAGCCCTGCCCCTGCTGCTTCTCCCGCTCCTGTTGCTCCTGCTGCTCCTCCCGCCGCCGCTCGGCGTCGGCCTTGCGCTTCGGGCAATCCTCGTAGTCGTGGTCGCGCGAGCCGCAATAAGAGCAGCATTTTGCCGGCGTGTCTGGGCGAAGTATCATGGCCATGCACAAGAATGCACGAAAAGTCATCCGGTTGCAGCAGCGTCTTCGACGTCGCTTCTCGGATGCGTCACCGCCAGCCTGAGCCGCCCCTCAATAGCCGCCGACGATCGGCAGGATTTCGCCGGTGATGTAGCTCGAGCATTGCGGCGAGGCCAGGAACACATAGGCCGGTGCGATCTCTTCGGGCTGGGCCGGGCGCTTCATCGGCGTCTTGGCGCCGAATTGCGAGACGTCCTGAGCCTGTTTGTCAGATGGGTTGAGCGGCGTCCAGACCGGCCCTGGCGCCACCGCGTTGACGCGGATGCCCTTGCCGATCAGGTTGCCAGACAGCGCGCGGGTGAAGGCGTGGATGCCGCCCTTGGTCATCGAATAGTCGACCAGTTCCTTCGAGCCGTCTATGCCGGTGACCGAGCCGGTGTTGACGATGGCCGAGCCCGGCTTCATATGCGCCACCGCCTCCTGAGCCATGTGGAAATAGCCGTAGAGGTTGGTCTTCAGCGTGGTGTCGAAATGCTCCTCGGTGAGGTCGGCGAAATTGGCCGAGTGAACCTGGAAGGCGGCGTTGTTGACCAGCACGTCCAGCTTGCCGAGTTGCTTGACCGTGCGCTCCACCGCGCGGCGGCAGAAGGCGCGGCTGGCGACATCGCCACGCAGCGCCAGGCAGCGCCGGCCCTCGGCCTCGACCGCCTGCCTGGTCACTTCGGCATCCCTGTCTTCGCTGAGATAGACGATGGCGACGTCGGCGCCTTCGCGCGCAAACAAGACTGCCACGGCGCGGCCGATGCCGGAATCGCCGCCGGTGATCAGCGCCACCTTGCCGTCGAGCTTCCTCGATCCCTGCCAGAACGGCGCATCATAAAGCGGCGCCGGCTTGATCTCGCCTTCCTCGCCGGGCTTGGGATGGTGCTGCTTCGGAAAAGGCGGCTCGGGATAGAGCCGGGCGCCGGCCTGCATGGCTGCCGATGATTTGGCCTTCGGCTTGCGGCGGTCGTCGGCGTCGACCTTGCGCTGCACGCTGCGCTGCTTGCGCACCGCATTCGAGGTTTTGGTCAGCATGGGATTCTCCTTCCGTGTCGGAGGACAACGCGCTCCGAGCAAAAAGGTTGGCCGGGCAAAAAGGTTGACGGCAGGCATTGCGCGAAAGCGCGCGCATTCGTCCGGACTACATCAAAGTTAAATGCGAGGCACAGGCGTCAGGTGCTAGGTGAGTGCAAAAGGGGGGACGCTAAAACTCTAGGGAGGAGTCCATGGAGGTTCGAAATCTGGTTGCCAAACTGTCGGCCGCACTGCTGCGCCGGCGCGCCGCATCGCCGCCAATACTGTTCAGACCAATCCGCAACTCGCTCGCCGACATCCCCTTGAAGGCGCAGTCGCGACCGCCTTACCGGCCACGCCAACCGATCCGGCCGGCCAGCAACATGTAGCCTTCGCAAGCTGCAACCACTTCGCGATTTCCTCGTTTATGGCGATCCCGATTCACGGAGGCTATCCATGAGATCGATACCAACAAACAACCCCATCCTGGTTCTGGGCGCCGCTGCCTTCCTGGTCGCGCCTTTCGCCGGGCTTTTGTGGCGGACGCGCGAATGGTTCGGATGGTGAATTTCCCATGAGCCGATTTCTTCCCCTGACGATCAAATTCGTGGACGGCAGTACGATGACGGTGTCGTCGATCGCCGACGCCAACAGAGCGCTGGAGGGAAAGTGGAAGAACAAGGACGCTCAGGCCTACAAGGCGGCCGTCAGGCTGGTGGATGACGCGCTGGACGGCATTTGCCGCCCGGCCATCGCCTTTGCCGCTTTCAAGAATGCCGCCGCTCAACAGGGCTTGCTGAAGCCGGCGAAGCCAAGTGCCGCCCTTGCCATGCTCGACGAATTGGCGTCGCTGAACGGACATCATTGAAAGGCCGGCTGAGGCGAAGTCGCGTTCCTCCGGAACGCCGATGACCTATCTCGGCTCGCGGTTCATGCTGAGATAGGTCGGGTCGAACTCGGCGATCTCGACAAGCCGCTGCCAGTCCAGGATCGTCACCATGTGGTTTGCCCAGCCGATGAGGCCGAGCCTGCGCAGCGCGCCGATGACCCGGTTCATGTGAACGATCGACAGTCCCAGCACGTCGGCCAGTTCGGCCTGCGACAAAGGCAGACGGAAGCTCATGCCATTGGTCTGCTTGACCACCTGAAGCCGGACGAACAGCTCGCACACCAGATGCGCCAGATGCGAGGTCTTGGATCGCCTGCCCATGGCCACGATCCATTCACGGTGGATGGCGCCGTCGACGAGCGTGTCCAGCCACAGCAACCGGGTCAGATGCGGCGCCTGTTCGGTGATGGCGCGCAGCCGGCTGTGGTCGGCGGCGATGACCCGGCATGGCGAGAGCGCGATGATGCCATGGTCCATGGTCTTGAGCAGAAAGGCGTGCAGGTCGACAAAATCGCCAGGCACCTGCAACGAGGTGAATTGCCGGCCGCCATCCTCCAGCACCTTGTAGCGCGCGGCCAGACCTTCGATGATGAGCGTGCTGTAGCCGGGTCTCGATCCCTCAGGAACGATGTCCTGGCCGGTGGCAAAATCCATCTCGACCATCATGGCGCCGGCCAGCAGCCCCTTCTCCTCTTCAGAGAGGGCGTCGTGCTGACCAAGGTTCAGATAAAGAGATTCCAGCATTGAGGGTCTTCCGTCCGGGATCGGTTGCTGTGGCTCAACGCCGGAGATCGGGTGCGGTTGCACGCAGCCGGGCACGGCGGCATCCCGCCCCAAGCGGCAATGGCAAGAAATCTGTTTGAGAATCAGCCGGATGGAACCATGGCTGCGGACAGGGGTTTTAGCGTCTCATGCAGGATGCTTGCGCCATGGAACGGTTCTACTTCGACCTCTACAACACCGAAAACCAGATCGATGAAGAGGGGCAGCTGTTCCCAAGCCGCGAGCGTGCGGGAGCCGAGGCGCTGCGCATATTGCACGATGTCGCGCGCGACGAGATGCCGGAGGGAGAGCACCGGCAGATCACCGTCAAGATGCTGAACCAGAACAGGGAGCAGATCTTCGAAGCGTCGTTGACCATGGCGGCGCTGTGGAGTTGAGCGTCAGCGGCCCTGTCGACCACGGCATGGAACCTCTTGCCTTCCCCTCTGTTTCCTAAGGGAGGCCCAGCGGCAGGAGCTGCTGGCCAGCTAATTATCGGAGGCACGAACCCATGTCCCTGCAAAAGCTTCATCCCGAGCATGTCGACGACACGCGCAGGCTTGCCTATTCGACATTCGGTCCCGTTCTCATCAGTTCGTTGGCCAAACGACTGGCGCGCAGCCAGGGGACCAAGGAACTGAGCGACGTGGAAAAGTCGCTGATCCGGCTGATCGAAAACGCCGACGTCGATGAGCCGCAAGCCGAGGCAATGAGGGAGTTTGCCATCGAGCTGGTGGTGTCGACAATGACGGAAGCCCGCAATCACCCCGACACCAAGAGTGATGTCGAGGCCGTGGGCGAGCGCCGCACCGAGGGCCGCTCCGAGAATCCGGAGACGCTCGAGGAGCAGTTGCAATCGGGCCTCGAGGACAGCTTTCCCGCCAGCGATCCGCCGGCTGTCGTCTCGACCTCTATTTCGGGCGGGTCGAAGAATATTGTCGGCACCGACGAGGTGTTGCGGCGCAAGAGGGAAGCGGCTCAGCGCGAGCAGGAAAAGGCCGGCGCCGATTGAGCTGACCGCACCTCCCGGCGCGGTTCGGCCGTTTCAGCCGAACCGCTTGCGCGGCGCCTCGGCGCTCGCCCTTGCCACGATCGCTTCCAGCGGCTCCGGCCGGTGCAGCAGAAAACCCTGGCCGTAGGCGACTCCCATGTCGCGTAAAATGTCGAGCGCGGCCTGCTCTTCGATCTTTTCGGCCACCACCGCGCAGCCGAGGCTTTTGGCGATGCCCGTTATGGCTGAGACGATCTCGCGGTCGAAGCGGCTTTGCGCGATGTTTTCGATGAACGAGCCGTCGATCTTGATCTGATCGACAGGAAAGCGCCTGAGATATTCGAACGAGCTCATGCCGGCGCCGAAATCGTCGAGACTGACGCGGCATTGCCGCTCGCGCGCCTTGCGCACGAACTGTTCGGCGGCGTCGAAATTGGTGACGGCGGCGGTCTCGGTGATCTCGAAGCCGATGCCGGAATGCGGCGCGCCGGCCTCGGCGATGACGGCGTCGACGAAATCCCACAGCAGCGGATCGCTCAGTGTCTGCGCCGACAGGTTGAAGCCGAGCGTGATGGCGCCCGATTTCATGGCCGGGCCATGCTGCGACAGCGCGGTCCTGATGATCCAGCGGTCGAGCCGCGAGGCAATGCCGAAGCGCTCCGCGACCGGAATGAACTCGCCCGGCGGGATCAGCTTGCCATTCTTGCCCACAAGCCGCGCCAAGACTTCGACATGACGGCTCTCCCGCCAAGGTTTCCCAAGCAGATGAATCTCCTGGCCGAACAGTTTTAACCGACCGTCGTCCATGGCGTCGACGGTGTCGGCGGCGACACGCGCCGCGTTGAGGCCGCCGGAGCCCGAGGCCGAGTCAGCCGAAAACACCGCAAAGCGGTTGCGCCCCGCGGCCTTGGCCGCGTAGCAGGCGTCGTCGGCGCAGGCCAGCGCATCGGCCACTGTCGTGGTGGTGTCGTCGACAAAGGCGATGCCGATGCTGGCCGCGAGCTTGCGCGACGTGGCCGGCAGGCCGAGGTCGGCGTCGCGCACCGCCGCAAGGATTGCGTCGGCCAGCGTCTCGGCCGCGGCCGGCTGGCAATTGGGAACCAGCAGCGCGAACTCGTCGCCGCCCAGGCGCGCGGCGCGCGCCGATGCCGGCAGGCAGCCCACTATGCCGGCGGCGACGCCCTTCAGCGCCAGGTCGCCGGCGGCGTGGCCGGCAAAGTCGTTGAGCGCCTTGAAGTAGTCTAGATCGACATAAAACACCGCCAGCGGCAGAACCCGCGCGGTGGCGATGTGGACGGCCAGCAGCCGGTCGAATGCAGCGCGGTTCAGCAAACCAGTCAGCGCATCGTGGTGCGCGGCGTAGGCGAGTTCTTGCTCGCGCTTCTTGTCCTCGGTGATGTCGCGCACGGTGCCGAGAATCTGGCCCGCAGAGTCCGGAGCTGCGATGAAGCGCACCAGCGATTCGACATGACGGATTTCGCCATCTCGCCGGATGATGCGGTATTGCGAGGCAATGACTGCGTCGGTCGCAAGCGGGGCCAGATGGGCGCGCTCGGTGGTGTCCTTGTCGTCGGGGTGGAGATAGGTGTGCCAGAGATCGGCGGCCACCTCGTCAGTGTCTGCGACGAGGCCGAAAATCTCCCTGGTGCGGGCATCCCAATAACTCTTGTTGGCGTCGATATCGTGATGCCAGATGCCGGTGCCGCTGGCCGCCAACGCCAGGCGGAAGCGCACATTGACCCGCTCCAGTTCGGCTTCGGCCTCTTTCTGCCGGCTGATATCGGTCTGGACGCCCATCAGCCTGACCGGCTTGCCTGTCTCGTCACGCTCGACAATGCCGCCGCGGTCCAGCACCCAGATCCAGTGGCCGTCCTTGTGCTTCAGGCGCAGCTCGGTCTCGATCGAAGTGGTCAGGCCGGCAATGTGGCGCTCGCCGCTGGCCAGCGCCCGCTCGCGGTCGTCGGGATGCGTCAGCTTCAGCCAGAGATCGCTGGTGTCGGCAAGCTCGCCATCCTCATAGCCGAGCATGTGCGACCAGGTCGGCGAATAGAAACAGTCGCCGCTCAAAATATCCCAGTCCCATACGCCGAGATGAGCGCATTCGAGCGCCAGCGCCCAGAACTCGCCGTTGCGTATTTTCTCTTCAGCCATGCCCTGGTTTCGTCCATCCCATCTCCGGCATTGTGCACGAAAGCAGACAAGAAACCGTTACCGGATACGTGCCCGTACCGGGCGCAAAGCCTGCAATCGGGTCGTATCATGCCGTGTGGCGTGATCATGCGATCGGGGTTCCTCATGCCATCGGCGCCCTGATTGGGCCCGTCCGGCCCGGCCCGGGTTCGACAATCCTTATCGCGCGGCGGCGCGCATTGTCCTCGAGCAGGCCGCGCAGTTCCTCGCGGCCACGCGCAATGCGCGACATCAGCGTGCCGGCCGGCACGCCAAGCATCTCGGCGGCCTCGGCGTAGGAAAAGCCCTCGATGGCGACCATGGTCAGCGCGGCACGGCGGTCGGGGCTGATCGCCTGCAGCGCATCGATGATCTCGCGCGCCGCGACGTTCTCCAGCTGGTCGGCGGGAGCGGCCTGCACCTCGCCGGCTTCCAGCGGCAGCATCGAGGCCTCGCCACGCCGGTTCACCTTGCGCATCTGGTCGATGAACAGATGATGCATGATCGTGAACAGCCATTTTCGCGGGCTCTCTCCCGTCTGCCAGTTGTCCAGCCGCAGCAGCGCCCGTTCCAGGCAGTCCTGGACGAGATCGTCGGCGGAATCGCGGTCGCGCAGCAGCGAGCGCGCATAGCGCCGCAGACGCGGGATTTCGTCGAGGATGGCTCTCTGCTTTTCGTCCATGAGCTTGTTGTCTTCGTTGTCGGCTTGTCGCCGATGCAAAACCGGTGCGCCCCCGGGTCGAGCCCGAGGGCAGCTTCGGCTGGCATGAAAGTTCCTCTGTTCATGCATGTCGTTGGCTCCAAAAACGCGATGCACTTTTCGGGCAACAGGCATGATGCTCAGCGCGGCGCGGCGTCGATGGTGACCCGGTCGGGATAGAAGGCGCCGTGGTCGCGAATTTCCGTCATCTCATCGAATGGCTGCTGATAAGCCCACATCGCGTCCTTGCCGGCTCCAGCCGCCGGCAGCACGTCCCAGTAGCTGGCGTCGCCCTTGTAGGGGCACAGCGTCGACAGCGCCGTCTTCTTGAGCTTGCGAAAGTCGATGTCTTCGAACGGGATGTAGAAGGAGAAGGGATAAGGCGGCTCGGTCACTATTTTGGCTTTCGCCGACGAGGCGATGATGGCGCCATTGGCAAACACGACGACACGCCCCTTGAAGGGCTCGACGGTGATCACCTTGCCCGGATTGCGCCAAAAGCCGGGTGACGGGTTCGCATGCTGATCCATGGCCGTTCTCCTTGTCCGCGGTGGGTTTGATGCCGATCGAAGGCGTCAGCTGCCGTTCTCGACGGGGCCCGACAGGATGATCACTGCCGTGACGCGGCTCAGTTTTTCGCGCTTCTGAATCCTTGGCTTCTCGTATGTCTTCTTCATCGTTCTTCCTTTTCTTGATGTCTGCAGCCGATCCGCGCGGCTACCGGTGTGCGATCATGGCTCGAAGGGATAACAGGCGCATCTCCCGCCCGGCCGATGCGCGGCCGACGGAAATCGGGGTGAGCGTGGCAAGAATGATTCCCAAATGTTTGCCGCGATCCGACGGCGGTGGATTTATCTCAGCCGGCACGGCCATGCCTGGGCTGGGCGGAATACGGTTTTGGGGAATGCGGCCCTGGCGGCACAACCGCCAGGCTTAGGCAGGCCTGAACAGCGTTTTGGGCTATGCGGACCAGCGGCGACGGCGATGGCCGCTTGGCGTCGGCATAGCCTCGCGAAATAATCGACAATACGAGACGACAGCCAAGACTCTATCAAATCAAGGCGATTCGGCCTGAATGTTCGCCTTTTGAGCAAAATGTCTAAAATAAATTGTCGATGGACGAACTATCACTTCCAAAAAGTGTCGATTTTATCCTTATTAACCAAATCTTAACTAAAATTATCCGATACAATTGAAGCTATTCATCTGTCGTAATCCGAATCTAAGTTGTACTAATCATTACGCTGATCGCTTTTGACATTGCCGATATCGTTGATGTCTTTGCGGGGCGTATAGTGGGAGGGGCTGCAGGGTTGAAATCCGGGTAAGGACTGTTCGCGAGGAACGGCCTGCCCGACGGAGGAACATACGTATGAGATTGCTGAAATATGCGCTGCTGGCGGGAGCGTCGCTGCTTCCAACCTTGCCCGCGATCGCCGCGACCGCGACGGGCAGCATGAATGTCCGCATCACCATTACCGACGAATGCAAGGTACAGACGGCAAGCGATCTTGATTTCGGCTCGCACGGCGTCATCGATGCGAATGTCGACCAGACCAGCACCATCAACGTGCAATGCACGACCGGCAAATCCTACAATGTAGGTCTGAGCGCCGGAGCGGGCTCGGGGGCAACGGTTGCGGTTCGCAAAATGACCGGGCCACTGGCGGCGACGATCGACTACACCATCTACAGGGAAAGCACCCGGACGCAGCTTTGGGGCACCACGATCCCCACCGACACGGTCGGCGGAACCGGCAACGGCGCCATCCAGCCGCTGACGGTCTACGGGCGCGTTCCGCCGCAGACGACACCGCCGGCGGGCCTCTACACCGACACCGTTTCGATCACCATAACGTACTGACCATCGATACCAATACGAGGACGACATGCGATCCATGCTTTCATGCATCGGCGCCACGGCTGTTCTGTTGCTGTGCGCCGGTCTCTCACACGCCGCTTCGCTCAGGGTGGCGCCGACAGGTCTCGAGCTGATCGCGCCCGACGCCTCGGCGGTCCTCAACCTCAGCAACGACGACGCCAAGCGGCCGATCAATGTGCAGATCAGGGTCTTCTCCTGGAGCCAGTCCGGCGGCATCGAGACGCTGACGCCAACCACGGATGTCGTCGCCAGCCCGCCATCCACCAAGCTCGGACCCAATGCCCAATACGTGGTTCGCGTCGTGCGCGTCTCGAAGGCGCCGGTGCGGGCCGAAGAGAGCTACCGCGTCATCGTCGACGAACTGCCCGACCCCTCGCGCAAGAAGGCCGGTACGGTCGCGCTTGCGCTGCGCTATTCGGTGCCGGTGTTCTTCCGCAACGCCGACGCAGCCGCGCCGGCGATCGCGTGGAGCCTTTCGCGCAATGGCGGCAGCCTGATGCTCACCGCCAGCAACAGCGGCCAGAGCCGCTTTCGCCTGTCCAACCTGACGCTGACCCAGGGCGGCAAGAAGCTCGGCAACCGAAACGGGCTTGTCGGCTATGTGCTGGGCGGCGCGACCATGCAGTGGCCGATCGGCAGCAGCAAATCACTGTCCGCGGGCTCCGTGCTTTTAAAGGCACAGAGCGATCTTGGACCCTTCGATGCCAAAGTTGCCGTCAAGGGCCGCTAGCACCGCGATTGTCGTCGCGCTCGCGACTTTCACACCTTGCCCGGCAGTGAACTCGCAAGAGCCGCCGGCCGTGACGAACACTGAAGAGCCTGATCCCGTTTTGCCGGCCCGCCGCAGCCTCTATCTGGAGGTGTTCATCAACGACACCTCTACGAAACTGGTCGGCAATTTCACCGAAATGCCGGATGGCGGCCTGGCAGCGACGGCGCAAGAGCTGAAGGAGGTCGGGTTGAAGCCGCCGGAGGGTGCCGAAGGTGCTGGCGGCCTGGTCAGGCTCGACCAACTGGCGGACGTGTCGTTTCAGATCGACGAGGCGGCGCAGCGGCTCTACGTCACCGCCGCCAATGACAGCCGCGAGGCGCGCATCGTCGATCTCGGCTTGCGCTTGCAGGACCGGCCGGCGCCACAATCGGGCTATGGCGCGGTGCTGAACTACTCGCTGTTTGCCAGCTCAAACACACTGTTCGACGGCGACAACGAACTGTTCCAGGGCATCTCGGGCGGCTTCGACACACGTGTGTTCAGCCCTTATGGAACGCTCAGCCAATCGTTCATCGCCGGCTATTCCGACGGCAGGCTCGGCGGCTTCACGCGGCTCAACACGACCTGGAGCTATTCCGACCCCGACCGGCTGATGACCTACCGGGCCGGCGACTTCGTCTCCGGCGGACTGTCGTGGACGCGGCCCGTCTATCTCGGCGGCATCCAGGCGCAGCGCAATTTTAGCCTGCGCTCGGATCTGGTGACATTGCCCCTGCCCTCCTTCGGCGGCACGGCGGCGGTGCCGTCGACACTCGAGGTCTATACGCAAAACGTGCGCACCTATTCCGGCGACATCCAGCCCGGACCTTTCCAGGTCACCAATCTGCCGGTGTTCACCGGCGCCGGGCAAGCGCAGGTGGTGCTGCGCGACAGCCTCGGGCGCGAGACCACCGCCACCTTGCCGTTCTATGCATCCAGCATGCTGCTGCGCCAGGGACTGCTCGATTTTTCCGTCGAGGCGGGCATGGCGCGGCGCAATTTCGGCATCTCCTCCGACGACTATGACGGCCGCGTCATGGGCGTAGCCACGGCGCGCTACGGCCTGAGCGACCGGCTGACGCTGGAAGCCCATGCCGAGGGCGGCGCCGACCTGATCAATGGCGGCGTCGGCGCTGCCTTCCCGCTCGGGCCTTATGGTGCGGCGTCGGTGGCGGCGGCGGGCAGCCATCATGACGGGCGCACCGGCTCGCTGGTCGATGCCAGCGTCGAATTCGGCTATGATGGCTGGGCGATCAACGCGCACATGCAGCGGGCCTTCGGCGGCTACGAAGACATCGCCTCGGTGACGGCGCAGCCGGTTCTCGACCCCGACGATTTCACCCGTTTCAGCGCCGGCGTGCCGCGCGCGGTCGACCAGGTGACGCTCAGCGTGCCGATGCCGCTGGACTTCTCCAGCCTCAACCTCTCCTACACCCATCTCAAAAGCGCCGAGGGCGATACCAGCCAGATCGTCGGGCTGTCCTACAGCCAGGCGATCTTCAAGCGCAGCACGCTCTATGCCACCGCCTTCGCCGATCTCGACGACGACAGCAGCTATGGCGTGTTCGCCGGGCTTTCGATCCCGTTCAACGACGACATCACGGCTTCGACAGGGGTCGAGCAAGGGCCTGACGGCCTCAATGTCGTCGCCGACCTCGCCAAGTCGGAACGGGCGGAGGACTTCAGCATCGGCTGGCAGCTCCGCACGTCGGAGGGCGAGGTCCCCAACCGCTCGGCCGCCGTCAGCTATCGCGCGCCGGTTGCGCGTTTCCAGGCCGGCGCCCAGCAATTCGACAAGGATTTTCGCGTGACCGGACAGATGGACGGGGCCATCGCGGCGGCGGGCGGGGGCGTGTTCGCCACCAACCGCATCGACGATGCCTTTGCTGTCGTCGATGTCGGCACGCCTGACGTCGAGGTGCTGCATCAGAACAGGCCGGTCGGAAAGACCGACAGCAAAGGCCGCATCCTGGTCACCGGGCTCAACTCCTATGAGCTGAACACGGTCTCGATCGACCCGAAGAACCTGCCCGTCGATGCCGATGTCCCGACCACCAAGGAGATCGTCGTCCCGGCCGACCGCAACGGCGTGGTGCTGAAGTTCGGCGTGTCGGAAGCGGCGCAGGCAGCCCTTGTGACGCTGGTCGATGGGAGCGGAGCGCCGCTCGAAGCCGGACTGTCGGGGCGCGTTGACGGCGGCGCGGAAGACTTCGTCGTCGGCTATGACGGGCAGGCCTACATCAAGGGCCTCGGCAAGCAGAATGTGGTGGTGGTCGGCCTGACGGACGGCGGCTCATGCCGGGCAAGTTTCCCCTTCGAAGCGGCGCGCGGGCAGCAAGTGACGATCAAGAATGTGGTGTGCCAATGACAATGCCTGGCCGAATGCTGCGCGCTGCAATCGTTGCCATCCTGGTGGCGATGTTGCCATCGCTGGCCCGGGCGCAGAGCTGCAGCTTCAGCGTCACCAACATGAATTTCGGCCTCATCGACACGCTGTCGGGCACCGCGTCGACGTCGACGGCCACCCTCAACATGACGTGCAGCGGCAGTTTGCCATTGCTCTTGCCCATCCTGGTCTGCCCGCATTTTGCTGCCGGCACCGGCGGCGCCTCCTCGGCGGCGGCCAGGCAGATGGTGAGCGGCGCCAACAGCCTCGACTACCAGCTCTATTCGGACCCCGGAATGAGCGTCGTCTGGGGCTCCTATGCCTGGGCCTATGCCTCGCGCCCGCCGCCGATCTTGCTGAGCCCCAACCCGCTGGGCAGTTCATCGGGCACCGCGACGATCTATGGCCGGGTTCCCGGGGGCCAGGCGACCGTTCCGCCCGGCACCTATCTGTCGACATTTTCGGGCGGGCAAGTCGAGATCCGCTACCGGACGACGCTGTTGGGTAACAATTGCGACACCGGCCTGGGCACCCTGGGCGCCTCTCCGACCTTCACCATCAACGCCACGGTTCCGGCCAATTGCCTGGTCGCCACCCAGAACATCGATTTCGGCCCCAAGGGCGTGCTCGACGCCAATGTCGACGCCACCGGCCAGGTCACGGTCACCTGCACGCCGTCGACCGCCTATACGGTGTCGCTGAATGGCGGCACAACAGGCGGCACACCGACCAACCGCAAGATGTCGAAAGGCGCCGAGCGGGTCACCTACGGTCTCTACAAGGACAATGCGCGCACGCAGCCCTGGGGTGACGCCGGAACGCCGGGAAGCACGGTCGCCGGCACCGGGACCGGCGCGGCGCAACCGCTCACCGTCTACGGCCGCGTGCCGCCGCAGACCACGCCCTCGGCCGGCGTCTATACCGACACGGTGGTGGTGACCATCACCTATTGATCGCGGCCGTCGTCAGCGGGCGCCAGCCACCGCGCGTAAAGTTCGCCGACGATGCCGCGGCGCCAAGGCAGGTCGCCCAGTCGCGGTGTTCGTTGAGGAGGCCAACTAGGCCGTGAACCCGTAAATCGGCCGGGCGGACGGGCTGCCAGAGTCCGCTATCCACTGATAGCGACCAAATTCTGCAGCGCAGCTAAACGACGCGATGGGCCAACAGCACACATCCTGGGATGCTGGCAATGGCCGGCCACATCGGCAGCGATGTGGCGGATCCTGATTATTCGGGAAGACCTGAATCGCGCATTGCTTCGATAAGAGGTGTTGCGAGTACCGGCACGCAACCGATGGCGGAGCACTGACCATTGCTGCTGAAGTTGGGTTGAAGTTGTATCACGCGCTCGGCAGCCGCGTTCGCATCTTCCATTCGTCCGAGTTTAGCAAGCGCGGCTGCCAGAAACATGTACGAGACACTGAAACCTGGTTTGCTACGAATGGCCCGTTGCGCTGCCGCCGCAGCATCTTCATAGCGCCCGCGAAGAAAATGACCCATGCATATGCCATGCAGCGCTGCCGTAATCCACGGATCGAGCGGACTAAGCCGGATACCCCGCTCGCCCCATTCGATGGCACGCTCGGCTTCCCCTCCCCAGCCCAAAATCAACGCGCCCCAGGAATATGCCCACGCTGCCGATGGGGAGATTGCAAGGGCGGCCTCGAACGTTTCCTGAGCCAAGATACGGTTATGTTCGACAAGACCGATAGCGATTGCGGCGTAGACAAGTGCCGGGGCATCGTCGGGGCCAAGCGCCACTGCAGTATGCGCGTGCCGTATCGCAGCGATGCGATTGTCTTCACGCCTTCCCGCTCGGAGATATAGTATTTCATTGCAAAACGCCGTCTGGCCGTGCGCGAGCGCGTAGTTCGGCTCAATTAAAAGTGCGCGCTCAAGGAGTGGCACTGCCTGCGACGCGCCCTCCGGCATCCCAGTATCCACCAGAGGCGTCGCACGTAGCAGAAGGTCGTAGGCGTCGAGATTTTCAGGTCGCTTGCGCTTCGCTCGTTCAATTTCGGCTTGGCGCAGGCTGGGCTCGATCGCGGCGACAGTGCTCAATGTGATTTCATCCTGCAAAGCAAAGATGTCGTCGACGGCGCGGTCGTAGCGATCTGCCCAAATATGGGCCCTGGTCTCCGCGTCAATAAGCTGCGCTGTGATCCGTACTCGGTCGCTGGCCCGTCGCACGCTGCCTTCCAACACGTAACGAACACCTAGTTCCCGTCCAACCTGCCTGATGTCAACGGACCGCCCCTTATACGTGAAGGTCGAATTGCGGGCGATCACGAACAGCCATTTGAAACGGGAAAGCGCAGTGATGATGTCTTCCACCATGCCATCAGCGAAGTACTCTTGCTCCGGGTCACCGGACATATTCTGAAACGGTAGAACGGCGATTGAAGGTTTGTCGGGTAATGGCAGCGGTCGATTGCTATCCGCAATCGTTGCCTTCGGTGCGTTACCAGGTTTAACTTCATATAGTCGAACCACCCGATCAATGTTCTTTAGCGATCGTTCGCCTAGATCATCGAACTCGAACTTCGTTTTTCCCCTGACTTGTTCGAACGCACTTCCCGACAAACACACGCAGCCCGGCGAGCACTCGTTCTCAACGCGCGCGGCCACATTCACGCCATCACCAAAGATGTCGTTTTCGTCGCTAATAATGTCGCCGATGTTGATGCCAATGCGAAAGGCAATCTGCCCCTCCCGGCCGGCCATCTTCTCTTGAACAGCCATGGCGCAAGTCACCGCGTCGACAGCGCTGGCGAATTCGACCAAGAGACCGTCGCCAGTTGTCTTAACGATCCTGCCCTTGTGCTCCGCAATGGCTGGATCAACGATTTCGCGGCGGATGGCCTTAAGGACTTCGAGCGTGCCGACTTCGTCAGCGCCCATTAACCGCGCATAACCGGCAACGTCCGCTGCCAACACCGCCGCTAACCGTCTCTCAACGCGCGCCGTAACCACCGCTACCCCTGCTAGTTTGACTGAATATAGCAGGTCAAAGCCTCAGGCGGGAGACTTGGAACCCCAACAATAATCCATCACCGCCGCAGCACTACGATCCGCCGTCCCAGCCGGACGAAGGGTCGGGGTCTGGACGCCGCGCCAGGTCCGCTTTGGGTCATTCGCGACCGGGTCGAGCCAACGGAGTGTATGAACGGATGAACTTTCCAAGTGCTTCTACAATGCTATTTCGATCATATGAAAAGGGGCTAAGAGCCGCAAACTCACCGCTACTGCCCTATGTCCTTACCGCCCGCCCCAGCCACCGCGCGTAGATCTCGCCGACGATGCCGCGGCGAAAGACCAGCACGCAGATCATGAAAATCATGCCGGTGGCGATGGTCACCGGGAAGCCCGAGGTGGCGAGCGTGTTTTCCAGGCCGACGACGAGACCGGCGCCGACGACCGGGCCGACCATGGTGCCGATGCCGCCGAGCAACGTCATCAGGATCACCTCGCCCGACATCTGCCAAGTGACGTCGGTGAGCGTGGCGAACTGGAAGACGATCGCCTTGGTGGCGCCGGCAAGGCCGGCGAGCGCTGCCGACATGACGAAAGCGGCGAGCTTGTAGCGGCCGACCGAATAGCCCAGCGAAATGGCGCGGTTCTCGTTCTCGCGGATCGAACGCAGGATCATGCCGAAGGGCGAGTTGACGATGCGCCAGACGGCGAAGACGCCGATGAGGAAAACGGCGAGCACGACAAAATACATGTTCAGCGTGACGTTGAGATCGACGATGCCGAACAGCGTGCCGCGCGGCACGCCCTGTATGCCGTCCTCGCCCTCGGTGAAGGGCGCCTGGACGCAGAAAAAGTAGAACATCTGCGCCAGCGCCAGCGTGATCATCGAGAAATAGATGCCTTGCCGGCGGATGGCGAGGAAGCCCATGACCAGCCCAAGCACGGCCGCGCCGGCGGTGCCGAGCAGGATGCCGGCTTCCGGCGGCCAGCCCCAGTCCTTGACGGCGTAGGCACAGAAATAGGCGGCGGCGCCGTAGAAGGTGGCATGGCCGAAGGACAACAGCCCGGTGTAGCCGAGCAGCAGGTTGAAGGCGCAAGCAAACAGCGCGAAGCACAGCATCTTCATCAGGAAGATCGGGTAGACGAAGAAGGGCGCGGCGATGAGCGCCAGTATGGCCAATGCTATCAGCACCCGCTCAAGCCGAACGGAAGCGGCGGTACGCTGTTCGTGAAGGGTCGCCTCGCTCATCTCAGGCATCCCTTCCAAACAGGCCGGCGGGGCGCAGCAGAAGCACGATCGCCATGATGACGAAGACGACGAGGTTCGATGCCTCGGGATAAAACACCTTGGTCAGGCCTTCGGCGAGGCCGAGCATGTAGCCGGTGACGATGGCGCCGAGGATCGAGCCCATGCCGCCGACCACGACGACGGCGAAGACGACGATGATGAGATCGGAGCCCATCAGCGGGCTGACCTGGTAAACGGGTGCTGCGAGGATGCCGGCGAGCCCCGCAAGGGCCGCGCCCAGCCCGTAGGTGAGCGTGAGCAGCAGCGGCACGTTGACGCCGAATGCCTGCACCAGCTCGGGGTTTTCGGTCGCGGCGCGCAGGTAGGAGCCGAGCCTGGTCTTTTCGATCAGCAGCCAGGTGCCAATGCAGACGATGAGGGAAGCAACCACCACCCAGCCGCGATAGTTGGGCAGGAACATGAAGCCGAGATTGGTGCCGCCGGCGAGCTGGGCCGGCACTGCGTAGGGGTTGCCCGAGACACCGTAGTAGAAACGGAAGACGCCTTCGATGACCAGTGCCAGGCCAAAGGTGAAGAGCAGGCCGTAGAGCGGATCGAGCCGGTAGAGCCTGGACAGCGCCAGGCGCTCGACCGCCATGCCGAAGACGCCGACAACGAGTGGCACCAGGACCAATGCTGGCCAGTAGCCGATGCCGAGACGGACGAGCATCAGATAGCCGATGAAGGCGCCGAACATGTAGAGCGCGCCATGAGCGAAATTGATGATGCGCAGCAGGCCGAAGATGACGGCCAGCCCGAGGCTGAGCATGGCATAGAAGGAGCCGTTGATCAGGCCGACCAGCATCTGGCCGAGCAAGGCCTGGACGGGGATGCCGAAGATCATCGTCATGGCGTCATCATACCCCAAGCACCTCGTGCAGCTGCTCGGTGTGAGCAGAAAGCTCGCTTACGGCAAAACCCTCCACCACCTTGCCGTGCTCCATCAGATAGAAGCGGTCGGCGATGCGGGCGGCGAAGCGGAAGTTCTGCTCGACGACCAGGATGGTCATGCCGCGCTTTTTCAAGGTCGCCAGCAATTCGCCGATGCGCTGGACGATGACCGGCGCCAGGCCCTCGGTCGGTTCGTCGAGCAGCAGCATCTGCACGCCTGTGCGCAGAATGCGGGCGATGGCCAGCATCTGCTGTTCGCCGCCAGAGAGTTTCGTGCCGGGGCTGTTGCGGCGCTCCTTCAAATTGGGGAAGAGATCGAAGATTTCCTCGACGCTCATGCCGCCCTTGGCCACCACCGGCGGCAGGATCAGGTTCTCGTCGACGGTGAGCGTGGCGAAGATGCCGCGTTCCTCCGGCACGAAGCCGATGCCGCGATGGGCGACGCGATGCAATGGCAGGCGCATCAGGTCGCTGCCGTCGAAGGTCACACTGCCAGAGCGCTTGCGGACCAGCCCCATGATAGCGCGCAGCGTGGTGGTCTTGCCGACGCCGTTGCGGCCAAGCAGCGTCACCGTCTCGCCGCGAAAGACATCGAGGTTGACGCCATGCAGCGCATGGCCCTCGCCGTACCAGGCGTGGAGATTGCGCACGGCAAGCAGCGGCTCACTCATGCTCGGTCCCCATGTAAGCGATGCGGACACGCTCGTCCGTGCTCACCGTTGCGTAGTCGCCGGCGGCGAGCACCTGGCCGCGTTGCATGACGGTGATCCAGTCGCAAAGATCGGCGACGACGGTGAGATTGTGCTCGACCATCAGCACGGCGCGGTCTTTGGCCAGCGAACGGATGATGCCGGAGATGGCGCCGACATCCTCATGCCCCATGCCGGCCATCGGCTCGTCGAGCAGCAGCACCTTGGGGTCGAGCGCCAGCGTGGTGGCGATCTCTAGCACGCGCTTCCTGCCATAGGAGAGATCGCCGGCCAGACGATGCGCGACATCGTCGAGGCCGACGATGGCGAGAAGCTCGCGCGCCCTCGGTGTCAGCTGGTCGAGTGCGGCCAGCGAGCGCCAGAACTGGAAGCCCAGCCCGCTCGGCCGCTGCAGGGCGACGCGGACATTGTCGAGCACGCTCAGATGCGGAAAGGTCGCCGATATCTGGAACGAGCGGACGAGGCCCATGCGCGCCACCCTGGCCGGCGCGGTGCGGGTGATGTCGTGGCCCAACAATTCGATCCTGCCACTGGTCGGCTGCAGGAATTTGGTCAAAAGGTTGAAGATCGTGGTCTTGCCGGCGCCGTTCGGCCCGATCAGCGCATGGATCTGGCCGTGATGGACGTCGAGATCGACATTGTTGACGGCGACGAAACCGGCGAAATCACGCCTGAGGCCGCGGGCGGAAAGCACCACCCGCGGCGTGTCCTTTGCGCCGCCCGACTGGCCGGCCACAGCTTGCGCCACTGTCACTTGGTGACGAGCGGGCAGCCGCTGTCTTCGGCCTTGGTGAAGGCCTTTTCGCCCGGAATGGTCGCCAGATAGGTGTAGTAGTCCCAGTCCTTCTTGCTCTCCTCGGGCTTCTTGACCTGATAGAGATACATGTCGTGCACCATCGAGCCGTCGGCCTGCACCTTGCCGTTGGCGGTGAAAACGTCGTCGACCGGCAATTCATGCAGCTGCTTGGCGACCGCTTCGGTCTCGTCGGTGCCGGCCTTGTCGATGGCCTTCAGATATTGCAGCACCGCTGAATAGGTGCCGGCCTGGACCATGTTGGGCATGCGGTTGGTGCGCTTGAAGAAGCGGTCGGCGAAGTCGCGGCTCTTGTCGTCGCGGTCCCAGTAGAAACCTTCGGTCAGCACCACGCCCTGTGCGGCCTGCAGGCCGAGGCCATGCACTTCGGCAAGGGTGAAGAGAAGGGCCGCCAGCCGCTGACCGCCGGCGACGATGCCAAATTCCGCCGCCTGCTTGATCGAGTTGGAGGTGTCGAGGCCGGCATTGGCGAGGCCGACGACCTTTGCGCCCGAGGACTGCGCCTGCAGCAGGAAGGAGGAATAGTCGGTGGAGCCCAAGGGGTAGCGCACTTCGCCGAGCACCTTGCCGCCGCTGGCTTCAACCAGCTTTGCGGTCTGGTCCTTCAGCGAATAACCGAAGGCATAGTCGACGGTGATGAAATACCAGCTGTCGCCGCCCTGCTTGACGAGGTCGCCGCCGGTGCCGACGGCCTGCGAATGCGTGTCGTAGACCCAGTGGAAGCCATAGGGCGAGCACTGCTTGCCGGTCAGCTCTGTCGAAGCGGCGCCGGTGACGATGTCGATCTTCTTCTTTTCCTTGGACAGCCCCTGGACGGCGAGCGCCACCGAAGAGGTCGTCAGCTCCATGATCGCGTCGACCTGTTCGGTGTCGTACCACTGGCGGGCGATGTTGGAGGCGATGTCGGGCTTGTTCTGGTGGTCGGCGTTGATGATTTCGATCGGCGCGCCTTGCACCTTGCCGCCAAAATCCTCGACGGCCATCTTGGCGGCCTCGACCGACCATTTGCCGCCGAAATCGGCATAGACGCCCGACTGGTCGTTGAGGATGCCGATCTTGACCTTGCCGTCGGAAATTTCGGCCGCTGCCGCGGGCATGGCGGTCGCCGCAAGCAGCGCGGCGGAGACGAGATAGGATGCTTTCACAGGTGGGTTCCTCCCTTGTGGCCGACGCCGGGAAACGCGGCGGCCTTGCAATGGTTCAACAGTTCCGTCCGAATTTCACTGAAATTCGCGCCGTCGCGCCCGCCACTCCTCCTCTGCGCCCCTCCGCCTCGGGTGCGCTGGGAACGTAGCATCACATTTCGCGCGGCGAGAATGCTATTTTCGTAGCATGGCGTGCGGGCATCTCAGCGGCTTCCAGACCCAACGAGCTGGGTTTCGGCTGCTTGCTGGCTAAGGCATTGACCGGGCTGATTTTTCCACTCCTATCTCGATTTCACGTCGATCGAGTGGAAAACCCATGTTTTTCAGCGGCTTATCTTGCAAATCTCGGCTTCATTCACCACGGCAGCCTTTTGCCATCGCGGAAGAAGCCGCCGGTCGGGCCGTCGTCCGGCAACGTCGCGGCCCAGACGATGCCGGCAGCCCCTTGTGCCACGGGACGCCCGCCCGGACCGCCCATGTCGGTCGCGACCCAGCCGGGGCAGATGGCGTTGACCAGCACCCCGGCGCCGCGCAATTCGGCCGCCAGGATGCAGGTCAGCGCGTTGAGCGTCGCCTTGGTCGTCGAATAGGCCGGCGCGCCGGCGCCCATCGAGGCGAGCGAACCGCCCTCGGAGGAGACGTTGACCAGTCGGCCATGGCCGGAGGTGCTGAGCAGCGGCGCGCAGGCGGCAGCTATGCGCCAGGCGCCGAAGACATTGGTCTCGAAGGCTTCGCGGATCACCGTCCAGTCGGGCTTCAGCGCCCGCGCACGCGGGTCGTAGTGGATGGCCGCGTTGTTGACGAGCACGTCGAGGCGGCCGAAGCGGCGCTCGATATCGGCCGCGGCGAGGGCTGCCGCATCGGATGCCGCGACATCCAGCGCAATCGCTTCCACCTTGCCGCCCAGTTGCCTCGCCGCCGCCTCGCCCTTGGCCGGATCACGCGTGCCAAGCAGCACGGTGAAGCCGAGCGCCGCCAGCTGGCGGCCGGCCTCCAGGCCGATGCCGCGATTTCCGCCGGTGACGAGCGCGATCCTGCCGGAATGGGTAGGGGTGGAAGGCATGGCTGGCTCCTTGGTCCACAACGATCACCCATCGAACATGGCATGAGTAAGATCGAATGATTAGGCGTGGGAAGCGCAATCATCATGCGACGCGTTGCATGAATGGCGAGCCGGTGAGAGAGGTCGAGTTCCGTCACACCCCCCTCTGTCCTGCCGGACATCTCCCCCTCGAGGGGGGAGATCAGCAGTTTCGCCGACAGCGCCCCTTCTTGTGACGATGGTGATTGGCGAAAGCCGCGGAGCGCTTAATCTCCCCCCTTGAGGGGGAGATGTCCGGCAGGACAGAGGGGGGTGTTCAAGCGCAAACCGGAATCGATGGCGAGCCCCCTCACCGCTTCTGCGGATAAATCGTCTCGCCGCGCTTCAGCATCTCGACGAAAGCTTCGATCTTCTTCTTGCGTCCCGCCTCGGTTTTCATGTTGTGCGTTCGAAACGCCAGCGCGAAGCGGTTCTGGGCGGAGAGTTTTGCCAGCATCGCTTTCGCCTCAGGTTCGGCATCGATGGCGGCCTGCAGGTCGTCGGGGATCTTCATGTCCTTGCCACTGGCATAGGCGCGGTCCCAGCGGCCGTCGGCCTTGGCCGCCTCGACCTGCCGCAACCCGTGCTCGGTCATGCGACCCTCCTCGACCAGGCGGGCGACATTGTCGATGTTGATCTTGCTCCAGATGCTCTTTTTGCCGCGCGGCGTGTAGCGCTGCAGAAAGCTCTTGTCATCGAGCGACTTGCGCACGGCATCGATCCAGCCGAAGCACAACACCACGTCGATTGCCTGCTTGGGCGTGATCGAGGCGAGGCCGGAGCCGACCTTGTGCACCTTGATCCAGACCTCGGTCTCGTCGGCGTGGTTCTCCCGCAGCCAGGCGTAAAAACTTTCGGGATCGGGGAATTCGCGAACTTTTTCCGGATCGACCTTGATCGGCGCCATCATCACCTCGTTTGTTGCCGGACCCGGTTCTTTCGGTTGTCGATGCCAGTTTCTGTCAGCAGCGTCGATAACCCCCTAGCCTAGTTCGAAGTTGGCTTGCGCCGCAGGTGACAGCTGATCTCCCCCTCGTGGGGGAGATGGCCGGCAGGCCAGAGGGGGGCGCTGTCCCGCCAGCATATCAGCCAGTATCGGCCACGCCTAAGTCGTGTTTCTCGTCAGAAAATAGATCGAGAGGTCGCGATCCTTCGCGCCCCCCTCTGCCCTGCCGGGCGTTCGTCGCTCGGAAAGCCAAGCAATTGGCTTTCCGTCCGCTTTGCGGAGCGCTCCTCAACCCCCACAAGGGGGGAGATCGGCCTTCACTGCAAATGCGGCTTCTTCAAAAAGCTGTTGCGGTCGGCGGATTTGACCCTGAGCCAGGTTTCGCGGCCGTCACGCACCACGCGCAGCGGGATCTCGGAGCCGGCGGGGTTCTGCCAGAGCTTGCGATAGAAGTCGGCGAGGCCGTCGACCTCGCCGTCGCGCACGTCGGAGATGATGTCGCCCTGGCGCAGGCCGGCCTTGGCGGCGGGGCCGCCTTCGGCGACACTCATCACAATCACCGCGCCGTTCGACTCCGCCGAGAAGGCGCCGAGCCACGGACGCGGCGGCTTCGCCACCTGGCCGCGCGTCAGGAGATCGTCGAGGATCGGCGTCAGAAGGTTGATCGGCACGACCATGTTGATATCGGCGACCTCGCCATTGCGGCTCATCTGCAACAGCAGCGAGCCGATGCCGAGCAGGCTGCCGTCCTGGCCGATCAGCGCAGCACCCCCCCAGGACGGGTGCGCCGGCGCGATGAAGATCGCCTCGTCGAGCAGATATTCCCAATAGCCGGCGAATTCCTGCTTGGTGACGATGTGCGCCTTGACCGAGCGGCCGGTGCCGTCGGCAAACACCACGGGGTCGCCGACCTTGGCTTTCTCGGCATCACCCAAGGCCACCGCCGGCAGGCCGAGCGGCGCCAGCGCCTGCACCAGGCCGAAGCCGGTTTCCTGGTCATAGGCCAGCGCATGCGCCGGCACGACGCGGCCGTCCTGATCGGTCAGCCAGACTTCTTCCGCCTCGGTGATGAGATAGCCGATGGTGAGCACGAGCCCGTCAGCGCGGATAACGACGCCACTGCCTTCCCGGCGCGTGCCCAGGGCGTTCGCCGTGAAGGCGTCGTCGGGAACCGTGGCGCGCACGGCGACGACGGAGCGCAAGAGCGGGGACAGGGGATCTATGGGCATGCTTTCATCCTGGCAGATAGGCGTGGGCAGTATCCTCTATAGGTATGCCGCGCTGCAGAAGGCGCAAGGGGGCGAGAGACGGTTCGCCCAGCGAACGAAAAGCCAATTGCTTGGCTTTTCGAGGCTCGAGCGCCCTGAGCCATGCGAAGGGCCGGGCAACATTCGGCCTCGCGCTGCCCTCATCTACCGGCCGGGTCCCCGCTGCTTCGCAGCGTCCCGGCGTTCGCCGGCCTTTCATCGTGCCACTGGCACGATGAATTCGCTTCGCGAACCGGGTGCTCACCATTGATAATAGTTCAACGGAAGTTGAACCTTTCTGAATTGCACCTATCTCTGTCAATATCTACGTTCCGCCGACTTTTCCGCCATCAGTCTCGCGCCGTCGCGCAAGCCGTTTCCGCCCGCCAAATCCAAGGAATTCTCGCATGACCAAATACACCCCGCCGAAAGTCTGGAGCTGGAAGAAAGCCAATGGCGGCACGTTCGCCAGCATCAACCGGCCGATCGCCGGCCCGACGCACGACAAGGTCCTGCCGGTAGGCAAGCATCCGCTGCAGCTCTATTCGCTGGCGACGCCGAACGGCGTCAAGGTGACTGTCATGCTGGAGGAACTCCTGGCGCTCGGCCACAAGGGCGCCGAATACGATGCCTGGCTGATCCGCATCAACGATGGCGACCAGTTCGGTTCGGGATTCGTCGACGTCAATCCCAATTCCAAGATCCCGGCGCTGCTCGACCGGAGCGGCAAGACGCCGGTTCGCGTCTTCGAATCCGGCTCGATCCTGCTTTACCTCGCGGAAAAGTTCGGCGAGTTCCTGCCGACCGAACAGCCGGCGCGCGCGGAAACCTTGTCCTGGCTGTTCTGGCAGATGGGGTCGGCGCCCTATCTCGGCGGCGGTTTCGGCCATTTCTATGCCTACGCGCCGGAGAAATTCGAATACGCCATCGACCGCTTCGCCATGGAGACCAAGCGCCAGCTCGACGTGCTCGACCGGCGGCTGGCGGAGACAGAATATCTCGGCGGCGCCGGCTATTCGATCGCCGACATGGCGGTGTGGCCCTGGTATGGCGGCCTGGCGCTCGGCCGCATGTACAATGATTCCGCCGAGTTCCTGTCGGTGCAGGAGTACGACCACGTGCAGCGCTGGGCCAAGGCGATCGACGCCCGCCCGACGGTGCAGCGCGGCCGCATGGTCAACCGCGCCTTCGGCGATCCGGCGATGCAGCTGCACGAACGCCACGACGCCGGCGATTTCGAGACCAAGACGCAGGACAAGCTGGTGGCGGCGGGGTGACTTTTTACCCTCCCCCTTGTGGGGAGGGTCGATCCGCAAAGCGGATCGGGGTGGGGTCGGCGCCAAGCCCCCCACCCCGACCTTCGGTCCGACCTCCCCACAAGGGGGAGGTAGGGAGCCTTATCCCATCAACTTCGCCAACCTCGGAACGCCCTCACCCACAGCCCGGTTATCGGCCAGGGTAAAGCTCATCCGCATCGTGTTGCGGCCCGAACCATCGGCATGAAACGCATTGCCCGGCACGAACGCCACGCGGGCTTCCTTGACCGAGCGCGCCAGCAGCGCTGTGGCGTCCGAGCCCTCAGGCAGCGTCAGCCAGACGAACATACCGCCTTCGGGGCGGCTCCAGCTCACACCGTCGGGCATTTCAGCCTCGAGCGCGGCAAGCAGAGCATCGCGGCGACCGCGGTAGGCATCGATCAGCTTTTCCACTTGGCCGTCATACACCGCCTCGGAGACGCGGTGCATGACCAGCTGGTTGATCGACGGGCTGTGCAGGTCCGAGGCCTGCTTCATCAGCACCAGGCGCTCGACGACGCGGCGCGGCGCGCAGACCCAGCCGACGCGCATGCCCGGCGACAGGATCTTTGAGAACGAGCCGCAATAGAGCGTGCGGGCATTTTCGATACCGCCCGAGCGCTCGCAGTCGAGCGCCAGGATCGGCGGCTCGCCCTCGCCGTCATAGCGGAGCGCGCGATAGGCGGCGTCCTCGATGACGGCGATGTCGAGTTCACCGGCGAGATCGAGCACCGCCTCGCGCTGCGCGCGGTTCAGCGTCTCGCCGGTCGGGTTGGCGAAATCCGGCACCAGATAGGCGAACTTTACCTTGCCGCCCGCGGCGGCAGCCGCCGCCTGGTAAGCGGCCGGCGTCATGTTGCCGCCATCCGGCGTCAGCCGGTCGTAGCGCGGCTCATAAGCGTTGAAGGCCTGCAGCGCGCCGAGATAGGTCGGCCACGTCACCAGCGCGGTGTCGCCGGGCGACAAAAACAGCTTGCCGAGATAATCCAGCGCCTGCTGCGAGCCGGAGGTGATGAAGATGTTGTGCTCATCGCAAGCGATGCCGAGCTTGCCCATCTGGCCGGCCAGCCAGCGCCGCAGCGGCAGATAGCCTTCCGAGACCTGGTATTGCAGTGCCGTGCCCGCGTCCGGGCCGCCGAGCACCGAGGCATAGGCATCGGCGATGGCTTGCGAGGGAAACAAAGCCGGATCGGGGATGCCGCCGGCAAAGGAGATGATGTCAGGTTGGTCGAGCAGTTTCAGCAGCTCGCGGATTTCCGACGCCTTCATGCGCGAGGCGCGCGACGCCAACAGGTCCATCAAACTCATCAGCCCACCTCCCGGGATACCGCATCTGGTCAAGCATGATCGTTCCGACCATGCAAATTTAGGTCAATCTGACTGACCTATTATCAGGCTCCCTCGCCCGCTGGAATAGCCAGAAGGCCATTCCGCGTGGCCCAGGCGGAAAAGCAAAACACATTTTTACCGCTCAACGTGGAAAATTGTTGCGCGACCGAAGGCGTGGATGCAACCTCATTCCGAGCCGACCGGCATAAAAAGAAAAGCGGTCTCAAGCAGGGGGATAAAATGACGCTCGAGCTCATCGGAGCCGGATTCGGCCGCACCGGCACATGGTCGACCTTTGCCGCGCTGAACAGGCTGGGCCTCCCCAGCTACCACATGCAGGAAGTCATCCTCAACAAGGCCAACAAGGGCCATCTCGACTTCTGGCGCAAGGTGGCGAACAGCCCGCCCGGCACGCAGCACGACTGGAACCGGGTCTTTGCCAACTACAAGGCGACGGTCGACAACCCCGGCTGCTGCGTGTGGCGCGAATTGATGGCTGCCTATCCCGACGCCAAGGTTCTGCTCACCCTGCACCCGCGCGGCGCCGAAGCCTGGTACGACAGCACCATCGACACGATCTACTTCACCGAGAATGTCTGGCAGTTCAAGGTGCTGGAATGGCTGACGCCGTTCGGCCGCAAATTCGGCGACATGGCGCACAAGCTGGTCTGGGGCCGAACGCTTGCCGGCGTGATGGACGACCGCGCCAAGGCGGTGGCGCGCTACAACGCCTACACCGAAGAAGTAATAGCGGCCGTGCCGCCGGAGAAGCTGCTGGTGTTTAAGGTCAGCGACGGCTGGGCGCCGCTGTGCGCCTTCCTCGGCGTCGCGCTGCCCAACGAGCCCTTCCCCAACCTCAACGACCGCGAAAGCGTCAAGAAGATCATCCGCGACGTCATCAAGGGCAGCTACATCATGCTGGGGCTGTCGATTGCCGCCGTCGTGCTTGTACTTGCGGCGCTGTGGTGGTGGCTGGGGTAGGCAAGGAGAGCAAGAGCCTGCCTCCATCTTGAGGAGGCGGACGACTGGCTTACTTCAGCAGTCGCCGCGCCTGGCGCGTGCGAGTTCGGCGCGCCGCGACCGCCCTAGAACGGCAGCCGTATCTCATCGATCGCCTTCGACTCCGTCCAGCCAATGTCCTTCTGGATCTCCGTCGGCAACGCATTCAGTGCCCGCACGGTCTTCCTGTGCCTGCTGGCGCGCGCCAAGGCGGCGCGAATTCTGGTGAGACTTTCAAACATCGGTTCCTCCATGCAGCAGCAGAGCGCTGCCTCGAGCCCGCTCTTGCACCGCCTCTGTAACCGATCGATTGCGCGGCAACGGTGAAGCGGTTCACATAGCGTGCCCGCCTAGAAACATTTGTATGCAAATCAGTTCACGGAATGAGAGAGGCGCTACGAAGGGCCGCGCCAGAGTACATCTGGCCAGCGATGTCAGACACTTGGCCTGCTGGCCTGAAGTGTCGATTCAGCCGCTGTCGGCCAAGCCCTTATTCCGGAGCCTGCGAATCTTCGGATGGGCGGCATGCACCATTTCGGCGGCACGGCGAGCGAACAGACCGACTTCCGCCACACCGTGGCGATGAAACTCGACCATGCGAAGTTTTGCGATTTGATTGTGGATGCGCTGGAGCGGCTGGTGAAGGCCAAGGGGTGACGCGCCAGGCAACGCTTCAGCCTGCAGGGGTCCGCGAAATCTGTTTCTCTGAAGAGGTTCCCCGAGAGAACGAAAATATTAAGCTGGCCGCCAGCGTAACGTTTTTTGCCTGCCACCGAAACAACAAGGGGGAGATTCATCCCCGATCGGGAAAAGGTAGGAGAAACGTCATGCTGAAATCCATACTTGCAGCTGCTGCTTTGGCTGTGGTCGTCGCTCAACCGGCGTTCGCAGACGATGCAATGATGAAATGCGACGACGCATCGATGATGAAGTTGCAGACCGACATGGACGCCATGACCGGCGACGCCATGAAGAAGGACGCAGCCATGAAGGAAATGGACATGGCAAAGGAAGCCATGAAGGCCAACAAGGCCGACGATTGCGTGATGCACATGGACATGGCCATGAAGGCAATGAAGAAGGGCTGACCCGCCAGCCGTCAACGGGACGAGGCCCGTTCGCGGGCCTCGTTTTTTGAATAAGGTCTGCCCCTTGGGGAACCGGCCTATAGCTTCCTGAAGAAGCCGGACAGAATATTCGGACCCGCCTCGCCCGGCCGCAGCCTGATGCCGTCCTCGAAGCCATTCAGCGTCACGCATTCGAAGCCGTGATGCGCCAGAAGCGCTACCAGCGACTCCCGGTCGAAATGGTGCAAATGCTCGTTGGGCAGGCGCATGCGCCACGTCTCGAACCACGCATCACCATCGGCGCCGAGCTCACGCCAGCGGCAATAGGGAACGGCGATGGCCAGATGGCGGGCCTGAAGGCGGGCGAGAAAACTGAGGTCAGGAATGTGCTCGAGCACGTCGAACATGGCGACGAGATCCCACGAACCGGCGAGCGCCTCCTCCCAATCGACAAAGCGCACACCCTTGGGCAGCGGAAACCGGGTGATGTCGCAGCCGGCGCAGTCGGCAACCCCGGTTATCTTGGCGGCTTCGATAAACGTGCCGGTGCCATAGCCTATCTCGAGCACCGAGCGCGGTATCTCGCCGGTGATCCCCAGCACCCAGCCAAACCGCTGATAGCCGAGCTTGATGGTGCGGTCGCTCAGGTCCTCGTAATAGGACATGTATTGCTTGTCGTATTTGATCGGCGTGACGTCGATCTGGTGGATCACGCCAAACCGGTCGATCTCGTAATTGTCCAGCATCGGCGTACGGCCCCCCGGGAGTGCGAAGCCTTACATGATGGAGCTGAACGTAAAGTAAGTGGCCAGGGGTGCGTGGTTGCATTGACCGCTGCCCCAGGGGCCGAGAACGCTCGCAATCAAGGGAGTACTGGAATACGCTCGTCAGCGAGGCGTTGACCTAGGGGGGAAGACACCGCAGATGGAGCGAAGGCTTACCGCGATCCTTGCTGCCGATGTGGTTGGCTATAGCCGCCTCATGGGCGAGGACGAGGTCGGCACGCTCGAGCGTTTGAAAAGTTGCCGTCGCGAACTGGTCGACCCTGCGATCAAGGAATTCCACGGTCGCATGATCAAACTCATGGGCGACGGGGCGCTGGTCGAGTTCGCCAGCGTCGTCGATGCGGTCCAGTGCGCTGCCATGATCCAACGCCGGATGGACGATCGCAATAAAGGCACCGCCGATGCCCGGCAGATCCGGTTTCGCATCGGCGTCAATCTCGGCGACGTCATTGTCGAGGAAAATGACATCTACGGCGATGGCGTCAACATCGCCGCGCGACTGGAGTCGATGGCCGAGCCGGGGGGTGTATGTATCTCGGGCACGGCGTTCGATCACGCGCTGCACAAGGTTGATGTCGGCTTTGCCAGCCTTGGCGAGCAGCGCCTCAAGAACATCGCCGATCCGGTCCGCGCCTATCGGCTACTGCTGGATCCCGCGGCATCGGGAAAGGTCACAGCCGCGCCACACCGGCCGGGCGCGCGGGTCATGATCCTGGCGAGTGTCGCGGCTCTGGCATTGGCAATGCTTGCCGGCATTTTCGCATGGCAGAAGTTCTCGGTGCCATCGCGGCCATCGGTCGCCGTGCTGCCGTTTGCAAATCTCGGCGGCGATCCAGGCCAGGACTATTTCGCCGACGGCATCACCGAGGATCTGATCACCGACCTCACCAAGCTTTCCGGTCTGGACGTCATCGCCCGCAACTCGGTGTTCGCCTACAAGAACAAGCCTGCAGCGCTGGCGGACGTCGCGCGCGACCTTGGCGTCCGCTACGTCGTCGAGGGCAGCGTCCGCCGCACCGGCGAGCAGATCCGCCTCAACGCCCAGCTCATCGATACGGCAACGGGCGACAATCTGTGGGCCAACCGGTTCGACCGTGGCATGGCCAGCGTGTTTGCCGTCCAGGAAGAGATGAGCGGGGAGATCGCCAAGGCGCTCGGTATCCAGGCTTCGGCAGCGGAGAGCGAGCGCATGGCGCGCCCGCCGACCGAAAACCTCGAAGCCTACGACTTCTACCTTCGGGCCGAGCAGACAGCACGGACCGGCCGGCGCGACGGGCTGCGGGAGGCGCTTGCGCTCTACGACAAGGCGGAGGAGCTCGACCCCGCCTTTGCCGAAGCCTTCGCGGCGGATGCAAGCATGACAGTCTATATCTGGCGCGAATCGTTCAACGACATCATGCAGAGCGCGCCAGCGCGCAAGCGCGCCTATGAGAAGGCAAGCCGTGCGCTGCAACTCGATCCGGACCTCTCGTCGCCTTATGCAATCCTCGGCATCATGCAGGTCGTGGACCGCCGTTACGAGGAAGCCATCGCTTCGGTCGAGCGAGCCGTTGCGCTCGGCCCCGGCGATGCGGAGACGCAAATAGCTCTGGGATACGTGCAACTGTTCGCCGGCAATCATGCCGAGGCAGCCGCAGCGGTCGAGACAGCGCTCAGGCTCGATCCCAACCTTTCACCCATCAACCGGCAAATTGCCGGTCTGGTCTTTCTCATTCAAGGTAGCAACGACAAGGCGATCGAGGCGCTCGAACGCACCCGCGACGATGCGCCGTCAGTCGGAGATTTCACGGTCACGCTCGGTGCCGCCTACGCCCGCGCCGGCCGCCTGCAGGATGCCAAGGCGGCGGTCGCCGAGGGACTAGGTGCCATGTCGACACCGGGGTTCGATTCGTTGTCCGCATACCGGGTCAACGGCGCGCAATACCGTAACCCGCAGGATTTGGCTCTCATCATCGACGCGTTACAGCAGGCGGGCTTGCCCGAATGGCCGTTCGGCTTCACGGGCGACGAGCGCAATCGCTTGAAGGGCGAAGAGATCGCCTCGCTGGTGCTGGGCCATACGCTGCAGGGCCAGCTTGAACCAGGTCTCCAACAAGCCTTCCTCCAGATCGGGAGGGACGGCAAGGCAGCCTTTCGCTCCACCACGCGGCTGGTCACCGAGACCGTCCGTGTCGATGGCGACCTATTGTGCGAGCTGAGCGAGAATATGTTCGGGCGCCCCGACTGCGGACCCGTCTATAGGCGCCGTGACGATGAAGGCGGCGGCTATTCCTTCGTCAACTCAAGCAAGGTGTTCCACTTCGCGGTGATTCAGTAGATGCACGCGTCTCGGTGAAAGCGGCTGCTTACGCTCGCGTCCGACGCGGGACTGGAATAGGCTGCAGCGAAGCCGCGTGATCGACCGGGAGGGCGCAGGCAGGTATGGAGCGACGGCTCACTGCAATCCTTGCTGCCGATGTGGTTGGCTACAGCCGCCTCATGGGCGAGGACGAGGTCGGAACACTCGAGCGGTTGAAAAGTTGCCGTCGCGAACTGGTCGACCCCGCGATCAAGGAATTCCACGGTCGCATTATCAAGCTCATGGGAGACGGCGCACTCGTCGAGTTCGCCAGCGTCGTCGATGCCGTCCAGTGCGCTGCCGTGATACAGCGCCGAATGGCGGAGCGCGACCGGGGCACCACTGATGCCCGGCAGATCCGATTTCGCATCGGCGTCAATCTCGGCGACGTCATCGTCGAGGAAAATGACATCTATGGCGATGGCGTGAACATTGCCGCGCGCCTAGAGGCAATGGCGGAGCCTGGGGGTATTTGCATCTCGGGCACGGCATTCGACCACGCGCTGCACAAGGTTGATGTCGGCTTTGCCAGTCTTGGCGAGCAGCGCCTCAAGAACATCGCCGATCCGGTTCGCGCGTATCGGCTGCTGCTGGATCCCGCAGCATCGGGCAAGGTCACAGCCACGCCACACCGGCCGGGTCCGCGCGTCATGATCCTGGCAGGCGCCGCGGCTCTGGCATTGGCGGTGCTTGCCGGCTTTTTCGCATGGCAGAAGTTCTCGATGCCATCGCGGCCATCGGTTGCCGTGCTGCCGTTTGCAAATCTCGGCGGCGATCCAGGCCAGGACTATTTCGTTGACGGCATTACCGAAGATCTGATCACCGACCTCACCAAACTTTCCGGTCTCGATGTCATCGCCCGCAATTCCGTCTTCGCCTACAAGAATCGGCCTGCGGCGCTGGCCGATGTCGCGCGCGACCTTGGCGTCCGCTACGTCGTTGAGGGGAGCGTGCGCCGCACCGGCGAGCAGATCCGCCTCAATGCCCAACTCATCGATACGGCAACGGGCGACAATCTGTGGGCCAACCGGTTCGACCGTGGCATGGCCGGCGTGTTTGCCGTCCAGGAAGAGATGAGTGGGGAGATCGCCAAAGCGCTCGGCATCCGGGCTTCCGCAGCGGAGAGCGAGCGAATGGCACGCCCGCCCACCGAAAACCTCGAAGCCTACGATTACTATCTACAAGCCGAGACGGCGTCACGCAGCGTCCTGCAGGCTGGGCTGCGGGAGGCGCTTGCGCTCTATGAAAAGGCGGAGGGGCTCGACCCAGCGTTCGCGGAAGCCTTTGCGGCCGACGCGCGCACGACAGTCTATATCTGGCGCGAGGCCTTCAACGACATCATCCAGAGCGCGCCCGCGCGCAAGCGAGCCTATGAGAAGGCGAGCCGAGCTTTGGAACTCGAACCGGACCTTTCATCGCCCTATGCAATTCTCGGTATCATGCAGGTCGTGAATCGCCGCTACGAAGATGCGATTGCCTCTGCCAAGAAGGCTGTTTCAATCGGTCCGGGCGATGCAGAGGCGCAAGCAGCCCTTGGATATGTTCAGTTATGCGCCGGCAATTATGCCGAGGCAGCCGCAGCGGTCGAGACAGCGCTCAGGCTCGACCCCAACCTTTCACCCATCAACCGGGAAGCTGCCGGGCTGGTTTTTCTTCTGCAGGGGAATGTCGAGAAAGCGATCGAGACTCTCGAACGCGCACGCGACGATGCGCCCACGGTTGGCAACTTTCGGTTTACGCTCGCTGCGGCGTATGTCCGCGACGACCGTTTACCGGATGCGAAAGCCGAAATCGCAGCTGGGCTCCACCTCGTAGCAGGGTCCAGCTACGTGGACTCTTTGGCTGGGTGGCAGATGACTCATGCACATTTCCGGAACCCGCAGGATCTGGCGATCCTCGTCAGCGCACTGCGCCAGGCAGGCCTACCCCAATGGCGCTATGGCTTTACCCCGGACGAGCACGACCAGTTGAAGGGTGCTGAGATCGCGTCCCTCGTCATTGGCCATACATTGCAAGGCCAGATCGAACCCGGTCTGCAACCAGCCTTCCTTCAGATCGGGAGCGACGGCAAGGCGGCCTTCCGCACGACGACGCGGCTGGTCACCGAGACCGTCTACGTCGATGGCGATCTCTTGTGCGAGCAGAGCGAGAACCTGTTCGGGCGCCCCGACTGCGGTCCCGTCTACAGACGCAATGACGAAGCCGGCAAAGGCTACTCCTATGCCAACACAAGCAAGGTGTTTCACTTCACGGTCGTCCAGTAGGACGAACCTGGTCTCAGTGATACGTGTCGAGCTCCAAATTGGCCGCGACCTTCGGCCAGTTGGCATCGGCTTTCGGTATGTTTTCAGCCGCATGCGCGGCGAAATCGTCCGCATTGTCGACGTCGTAGATCAGGTAGAGTTTGCCGTCGATAATCTTGAACGCTTCCGGATCGACATTGACCGTGACCCCACCGCCCACGACTTCGCCAGCACAGTAGCCGCCATATTGCGGAGCGTACTTGACCGGTTCGCTCATGAACATTTCCTGGTGTTTCTTGCTAGCGAAATGCCAAGGTGTCCCCAGCCATTCATAAGTGAACTCTTCGGAGCCCTTCACGGCCTTGCCGTCAGTGAAGTAGGCGACCGTGTCGTAGCCCATGATCGCCACACCGCCGAAATAGCCGGTGTTTACCGAATCGTCGGCCCGGGCCGATCCCGCGCCGGCGACCGCAGCTACCGCGACCAGGGCCGCCCCCAGATTCCGAACCAGTCGTGACTTGATCATCGTGCTCATCTGCATCCTCCGTCAATCGTGGATCTCGGCGCACTTCGCCGCGTTCGCCTCGCCAAGGATTTTGTCTTGGCAGGTAGCGCCATGGCGTTTGAAAAGTCGTAGGATATCCGTGTTGCCCTTCCAGAATGCGCGCGTCGACGGCATGTAGCCATGAGCCTCGGGATGGTTCACATCGGCACCTTTCGCGATAAGGAATTCGGCCAGTTCAAGATGGTTTTCCTCGCCGGCCACCAATAACGGCGTAGCGCCCGCCTTGTTGGCGGCATCGTCGAGCACCGCGCCTTTCTCCAGCAGCAGCTTGGCGATCGGCAGGCTGCCCGAGAAGGCCGCCGCATGAAGCGGGGTAAAGCCGCCCGAGTTACGCGCCATGACGTCGGCGCCCTTGCCCAACAGGAATTCGGCGATTTCCGGCTGGTTGTCGAGCGCTGCAGCGATGAGGAGGGTTGCCTGGTCGCGCGCCCTGCTGTCGACGTCGGCACCGCCTGCCAGGGCTTGCTCCACAGCACCCTTGTCGCCGGCGGCGACGGAGTCGAACAATTGCTCACCTGCGGCTGCAGTTGTAGCCGCCAATACCAGCATACCAAGTGCCAGCAGTCCGCGCATGACGCAGGGATAGCATATATTAGCTTGGATTCATACAAGCTGCGTTGGGCTTATCGGGGCAGATGCTGGCGGAGTCCGTGGTGTTCAACATTACCGCCCTTGGCGTGACGTCGATCTGGTGGATCACGCCAAACCGGTCGATCTCGTAATTGTCCAGCATTGGCCGTACGGCCCCCCCGGGATTGCGAAGCCTGAACGTAAAGTAAGTGGCTAGGGGGTACGCCAAATCCACAGGGCGGCTGATGGCAGCGACGGAGCTTCAAGACCGCAGTGGTATGCCGATTGGCGCCGATCTTATCGATGAGTTCGCTTTCGGGTTGGCTGGACACTTAATCCGGCCCGCTGATGCCGAATACGACGAGGCACGCCGTATTTGGAACGCGGCAATGGTCCGGTAGTCCGGCGCCAGCCGGCGCATCAACCACAACGCTTCGAAGTCCCGAACGCAAGCGCGCTCAAGATGCCGCGATGATCGGACTTGGTTGAGATAGCCCCAAATGTAAAGGCGGAGCATGTCGCCAGGCTGGAATCCTGGCCTGCCAGTCGCCGCCGCGACTGCCCGGTTGAAGCCCAGGTCGGCCAGTTCCAGGCTGGCGACGAATGCATCGACGACACGGACGAGGGCGTCTGGCGCGACGTAGTCATCGACGCACGCTGGCAGCAGGCTGATCTGATCTCGGCTGTCGCCTTCGATGAAGCTCACCGTCCGCCTCCATCCATTTTAACATGCTGATTCTACGGTGATTTACTGGATTTGACGAAGTTCTTGGGGCGTCTCTGGGTCTCGCCACCCTTGACGGGGAGCCTCGCGAAGGTCCGGTTCGCGGAAGGGCTGCGCCCTTCGCTAACGACCCGAACCGGCCATGAGAACCCTGCCCAAAACCTGCGGCTGGGAAGTCTCTGCGTAGGCTTTGCCCACCCGGCGGCCCCCATGCACCAAGGCGTGTGAACGCGAGCCTCCTGTTGGAATGACGGAGGCTTTGCCTCCGCCTCACCGTTACAGTTCAGATTCAGCCATTCACCAGGGCTGGCCGTCGCCAAACGACCAGTCCTCTTTGTCCACGAAGACCATGTTGATCATGATGTCGTCTGCACGGATGGCCAGCTTGGTTTTCAGCTCGTCGGCGATGAACCGGTAGAAGGCGAACTTAGTGTCTCTCTCGTTTCCGACGGTGCTGGTTACCTGGATCAGCATGAAGTCGGGGGACCGACTGAAGCCGAGGAATTTGGGATCATAAATTAGGTTTTCGGTGGTGTGTTCGCCGACAACCACGAAGCGGTCACCGTCGGGCGCCTTGAGGATATCGATGATGCCCCTGTAAACGATGTCGGCTACTGCGGCGCGGTACTCGGGGGTTTTGCCTTGGATCAGATCGATGCGTGCGAACGGCATTGCAGCCTCCTTCAGGTTGGGTTTCGGATTAAGCGTCGGTCGAGGAGTGAGTGTTCAGACCCAAGAGTTTCAACTTGTCGGTCATCGGATGTCTCGCTTTCATCTAGCTCGCCACCTGCCTGTCAGATGACAGGTATCCAACTAACACCCGAAGCTTGCAACGTCAACCCCTGTCTGCCATATGACAGATGAGGTGTGAAAAATGGCGGCGACGATGAAAGAGAATGCGAGGGAAGCGATCCTTCTGGCCGCGCGGGAAGCGGCGATGGCGTACGGCTACGGTGGGATAAACTTCCGCGATCTTGCGGAAACCGTCGGCATCAAGGCCGCCAGCATCAATTACTATTTCCCAAACAAAGCCTCCCTCGGCGAGGCAGTCGCGAAGCGCTATTGGGAAGACATTGCCGCTGACCTGGACGCCATCTCAGCGGAAGCTCGAGATCCGATCGACGCCTTGCGCCGCTATCCGAGCGTCTTCCGAGCGTCGCTCGAGCGCGATAATCGCATTTGCCTGGCCAGCTTTATGGCAACCGAACACGCCGAACTGCCCGAAGCGGTCTTGAAAGAAGTGCAGACCTTTGCCGACGTCAATGTCGCTTGGTTGAGTCGGCATCTCACCGCTGCGGGAATTGTCGGGCCCGACGAAAGCGAACCAAGGGCTCGCGCGATCTATGCCGCCGTAGCTGGCGCTCAAATAATCGCTCGGAGTCGGTCGGACATCTCAGTCTTCGACGGATTGATCGAGAGCTACCGCGCAGCGGGGCCGCTCCCGAGATAGATACTGCGCAGAACTTGCGACGTCCGTTTTCAGGGGCTGCAGTTAGCAGACCGAAAGACTTAAAGTGGTCGGGAGCTGCCGCAGATAATTCAGTCGTAGAGATTAGTTTTCGCACAGCCTGTCCTGCAATGCCCCAATCGTCGGTACCACGAATCTGGTGGCGAAAGCGGTTGGCGCACCGATGCGCAGAAGGCCGCGAGGCCCCGCGCGCCGCTCGCTGGCTTCAAGCCGCGCTTCGGCGATCTCGGCCACTGCTGGCCTCACCCGGTCATAGAATGCCATTACCGCTTCCGTGACGGCGGAGCGCTGCGTCGTGCGCCTTGGCCAGTCTGATCCCTTGCTCAGGAGTGAAACGAGACATCGATGCAGCTTTCGTCGTCAAACGAACTCGGTGGCGCTGAGCATTTCCGATCAATCTGTAGAGGAGGGCCGGACGTCAGATTTCCGACTGACCTTGCTACAGCACCAGCACGGTGGCCAGCCCCAGCATCAGGCCCATGCCTACAATATCGGTCAAGGTGGTGAGGAAGATCGCCGAAGCGACCGCCGGGTCGGCGCCGACCCGGCGCAGGCCCAACGGGATCAGCACGCCGGAGATTCCGGAGATGAGGCACGATCCGGACATGGCAAGCAGGATCACAAGCGCCAACATGGGCGCTTGGGCCGCCGACTCCGGTTGCCTCGAGGCGTAGAACCACATCGCCGCAGCAGCAAGAAGGCCGACGAGCAAGCCGTTGGCGATCCCGAGCGCGCCCTCTCTCATCACCAAGTGCAGCTTCGGTCGTTTGTCCACATCCCCCAGGGCAAGGCCACGCAGCGTCATGGCCAGTGCCTGGCAGCCGGTGTTTCCGCTCTGCCCGGCCAAGACCGGGAGGAACGCCGCCAGGGCGACGATCTTCTCGATCGTGCCGGTGAACGAACTGACCACGAATGCGGCCAGGAAGGCCGTCAGGAGGTTCAACTGCAGCCACGGATGACGCTTCAAGAAGGCTGAAAACAGCGGCGTATAAGAGCGCTCCTCCTTCTGGACACCCACCATCTGGCCAGACTGGGCGGAAATCTCAATGATTTGCTGCTCGAACAAGCGCCAACCGCGAACCTGCCCGAGCAGCCGGTTCTCGGCGTCCACCACCGGGTAGACAGGGTAGTGACGCCGTACCGCTGCCTCGCATGCGTTGCTCAAAGGGAGATCGACATTGAGAGCGAACGGCTTGGGCAGCATGATCTGATCGACAATCGCGTTCGGTTCGCTCAGCATCAGATCGCGCAGGACCACCAGGCCAACCAGTTTATTGCCCTCGTCCGTGACGTAGAGATAAGTGAGTTCGGTCGGCACCTGGGCGCGTCTGACAGCTTCCACCGCGGCAGTGACTGTCGTCCCGACAGGAACGCTGGCGGAAATCGGGGCCATCAGCTCAATGAGCGACTCGGGCATCGCGAAACCCTTGCCATCGCCATGAGACCCGATGGGCCGCATATGCAGTGGCAAATGCTCGGCCACCTTACGGGCGTGCCCGTTCGGCAACAGCTTTAGTGTGTCGCGGATGAACTCGGGAGACTCTCGGGCGAGCAATTCAGCTGCGTCATCAGGTGCTCGGGCACGCAGCGTGCGCACCAAGTTCTGAACGCCGGTCTCATCTTTCATTTGCTATAGCCCCCAATTGAAGGTCACATAATATGTAAAGTATCGGATCGCACCAGTGTGGAAGTACCCCAGCTTCTTCCGGCCCCAGCAGTCCGCCTTGTTCTCCGAAGTTATTGCGGCCTACTATGGGTTGACGTACGCCGACTGACATCAGCGTCGACCCAGCAGACGCCATCTCACCTGGGGTGATCCGGACCGGCCCGGAATTCTTGCCTGAGCGATCAATGGCCGTCCTGGAGATGCATGTGGGAAACATCTTGCAGCCGGCTTCAATTCAATCTCTGCCAATAGCGGGTTGGAGAGTCTGATATCGTTGCGCATGGAGAGCTACGGCGCGGTCACTGTGATGTCTGCTTTTTGGAAGCGGCTGCTAATATCTCAATGACCGAGATGAGGCGCATTGCCGCCCTGCAGTATTTTGGCCGCAAGCGGGCGGGCAGCTTGGGGGAACGCGGCAACCTTAATGGACAGTCCGCACCTCCGCGAACATTCGAAGCCATGATGTTTGGCCGGCTTGAGACGCAATGCGCTCCAGGGTCGTCACTGCCAGGCGGGAAATCAGGCCGGGAGCCGCCACATTCGCACACGACCTGCACCACGCAATTCCGTTTCCCCGAGTGGGTCGCAAGCGAACTTTGGTCCGAGCAGTTGGTGCGTTGCATCAGAAATACGGATCTCATCGGGCTCCGCGGACGTTTGAATGCGTGAGGCGAGATTGACGGTCTCACCCCACAGGTCATAAGCGAACCGCCTCTTGCCTATGACGCCGGCGACGATCGGGCCGGAGTGAATTCCAATTCTGAGCCTTATCGGTTCTCCTGCGAAGCGTTCGCGCTTAACCGCCTTGCGCAGCTCAACGGCATAGCGCGCGAGGGCTTTTGCATGATCGGATCGCGCGGTGGGCAGGCCAGCGACCACCATCACACAATCGCCGATTGTCTTGATCTTTTCGCAGCCATGTCGTTCCGCGAGCCGATCCGCCGCCTTGAAGAAGTAATTCAAGATGGCGAGCGTCGTCACGGCACCGACGGTCCGCGCCCGTTCCGTAAAACCGACGATGTCGGCAAAAAGCACACTGACCTCCGCGTGGTTGTCAGCAATTTTCTTGTGCGCCTTCAGGCGCTCGGCGATCGACGCCGGAAGAATGTTGAGGAGCAGGGCTTCGGCGCGCTGGTATTCACGCGCCAATCCCTCCTGGCTCTTCCTCAAAGCCTCGTTCGCCGCCTGCAGTTTCTCGTTGAGTTGACGCTCCCTCTCTTGCAGGAGCGTCATTTCATAAGCCTTCTGCTGAAGCCGCTGCCTGTTGGCGCGTTCGGCGGAGGCGTCAAGAAAGACCAGCCACACGCAGTCATCGTCAGCAAAAAAATGAAGGTCCGCGACACGCTCGCTGGGCAGTTCGACCATGGGAATATGAAACGGAAGCTCCGGGCAAGGCAGCAGCCCTTCCATGAATTCAAGCTGCTCGGCAACAGGCTCGCCGATACGAAGCGATGAGAGTCCGTGATGTTCAACATTACCGCCCTTCGCAGCTACGCAAAGCTGGGCGTCGATCTTTACATATGCGACAGCGTGCCCATTGGAGAAGAAGTTGAAAATCCAACTTCTGACCTCTTTTGGCAATCCATGCATGGTCTATTTTGTGACCATCAAGGCAAGTTGATGAAACGCATCATCAACATGCTCACCCGTGAGCGCACTTGTCAGATAGATTTGCCATCCACGCTGCCTCAGTTCGTCAATCTCACTATCCGATATTGCCCACCGATCGGCCAGATCGGATTTGTTGATCAGCAATATAAACGGCATAGCGCCGAATTCGGCCTCGACCCGTTCGCGCAGCGTGAGCGCCACGGCAAGGGTTGCGGCGCGGGTTCCATCGACGACGAGCACGAGCCCGGTTGCACCTCGGACATAGCTGACGCGGAATGAGCCGATATCGTCTTCGCCGGCCAAGTCCCACAAAATCAGATCCACGGTTTTGCCCGGGAGTTCGACACTCTTCTTGTCGATTTTCACGCCCACCGTAGTCAAGTAGGTTTCTGAAAAGATGCTTTGCACAAACCTGCGAACCAGACTCGTCTTTCCGACAGCGAACCCGCCGAGCATACAGATCTTTTTTTGCAACATTTTGGGCTCCGCTAGTCCAGGTTTACGGTAATCGAAACCCGGCGATTGGTGGAGCTCCCAGCTTGACTATTTTCAGGCACCAGCGGCTCAAAGGTGCCCGCGCCCCGAACCAGCAGCAGTTCCGGAGAGACGCCGCGCTTGTTGAGAAGCGCACGAACTGTCTCGGCGCGGGCGGCGCTGATCGAAGCGTTGGCCGTCTCACGGCCCGTGGTGTCCGAATGGCCGGTCAACATGAACCGCGCTGTTACGCCTGACCTGCGGGCTTTTTCGGCGAATTCCTTTATTTGATCCGCCAATCGGTCGAGGACCGGCGTCTGCTCCGGTCCCGGCACAACTTTGCCGGAAGAGAAGAAGATATCGGTCGTCTGGATGGCCTCTCGCAAATAATTAAGTTCTGCAAGGTTCATCTCACTCAGCTGCGAGACATCCAGAACCACTCCATCCGCCGAAAGCTGGTCGGCGGCGGCCTGCGCCCGGCTGATCCAGCCGGCAGGAGCCTCACCCACGGCAACGATGCGACCCTGGACGATCGAAAGCTGAACCGATTTCGGCGGGCTCAGCGACGCCGTCAGCCGCTTCACCACGAACTTCGGATCAAGGCTCTGATAGAATTGCCACTGTGAATGAACGCGGGCGGGATCAACTTCCGTTCCAGACAGCAGAGCCTGCGGGTCGGCGGCGAGCGGGTCTCTCAGGCCGGAAATGTAGAAATGTCCGCCCCTCGCCGTTTGTTGGGCGACGATGATTCCCGGTTGGGCCTCAAGCCGCGACACATAGTACTGCCAGTGCTCCGCCGCGCGAGCGTCGGGGCTCACATCACGAACCTTGGAGATGTCGAATTCCGGTCCGCCTGCCGAAAGCTGTCGGCCCGCTGCGCGCGCCCGATCAATCCAGGTGTCGGGAGCCTCACCCTCGGCAACGATGCGATCGTTGACGATCGAAAGTCGCACTGTATCGGGCGGATACAGCGACGCCGTCAGCCGCTTCAACACGAACTCCGGCTCAAGGCTCTCATAGAATTGCCACTGCGAATGAACACGGGTCGGATCGACCTGCGTTCCGGACAAAAGCGACTGCGGGTCGGCGCCAAGCGGGTCTCTCAGGCCGGCAATGTAGAATTGGCCATCGCGTATCTTTTGCTCTGCAACGATGATGCCCGGCTGCGTTTCCAGTCGAGACACATAGGCCTGCCAGCGCTCCGCCTCGCGTACTTCGGGGCTTACGTCACGAACCCCCGAGATATCGAAGACCGGCCCGCCTGCCGAAAGCTGCTGGGCCGCTGCGCGCGCCCGGTTGATCCACGTGTCGGGAGCCTCACCCTCGGCAACGATGCGATCATTGACGATCGAAAGTCGTACTGAATCCGGCGGAGCCAGCGACGCCGTCAGCCGCTTCAACACGAACTCCGGCTCAAGGCTCTGATAGAATTGCCACTGCGAATGAACCTGGGCGGGATCGACCTCAGTTCCGGACAACAGCGACTGCGGGTCGGCGGCAAGCGGGTCTCTCAGACCGGCAATATAGAATTGGCCATCGCGTACCTGTTGTTCGGCAACGATGATGCCCGGCTGGGCCTCCAGTCGCGATACGTAACCCTGCCAGCGCGATACGTAAGCTTGCCAGCGCTGCGCTGATTGCCAGGAAAGAAAGTACCAACCGCCTGCCAGACTCAAAAGCAGCAAGGCCACTGCCGCCACCAGCCAGGGAAATCCCTCGTGTGATTCATCCTGCTTCAGCTCGACGCAGGTCTGCAGCTGCGCCTCTACGGAGGCCAACTGCGAACCGTCGCCGTCAAACTGCTCTAAAGCCTGTGAGGATTCCTCATGGATGCGAAGCAATACATCGCGAACTATGTCGTGCAGTTCCTCTGGCGGATTTCCCCGGATCACCGAAACCAGGGTCGCAAACGGTCCAACTTCCGACCAGAGACGAAGGTCGCCGAAACGAATAGTGTCCAGGCCGCTCTGCTCTTTCTCGTTAAACGAGTCCTTCACAAAATCCTGAATTGCACTCAGCATCGAAGAAATGAGCTGAGGATCTTCGCTCGTTGCATTATCGGCCGTTACATGCGCTATCAAAAGCCCAGAATTGCGATGAATGAGAAAGGCATGCTCTATACGATAGACAAGTGAGTGCTTAAGAACAACTTGAGAGAAGCTTGCACCTGTTCTCCAAGCTTCAAATCTCCACTTGAGCCCATGCCAGGTAAATATGTGCCTTAAAGTCTCATTCAGCGACTGGAAGGTCTGGTCGATCTTTTCCCCGATCGACTTGCGAATTGCCGGCAGAAACACCGGATACAATATATCCGTCAGCGTGCGCGGGCTTCTCTGGATCGACCGTTGCACAGCCCGTTCGACAGCCGGCGCAAGCGCCTCGCCGAGTTGCGTATGAGACGCTCGTGCGGTCGCACTGGGAAGAACGTCACCCACGGCCGCCGCAAGCTGCTCTGGTTCGTCCAGCAGGTGCGTAACGCGTGCAAGTTCCGAGATTTCGCGGCTGACCAGCAACTGCCGCAGCGTTTCCATGCGCGGATCGGCGGTTGGAACCGTCTCGAACTGCGCACGGTAATCCGGATCAACGTTCCGGGCAATCTCGATCAAAAGACGAGCCAGAGCCTCGCGATCAATCTCTTTATCGTTCGAGGCTGTTCTTTGCGGAAGGTTGAATGGGTCGACGGTTGACGTCAAGGTCCCATCAACTCGCTTTCCAGCTACGGTCCGAGTTGCTCTTGCTGCCGACGGGATCCTGATTCAGAGCTTTTGCAACCTCGACAAACAGGCCGGCCAAAAGATTTCGGTCAGTCTTGACGTTGCTGAGATCGGCAAACATTTTCTCGATCAGCATCTGAACGCCTTCATTCTTCTGCTTGATTTCCTCACGCAGCGAATGATCGTTCCGATTTATCCGGTCCGAAACGTCGCGCTCAAGCTCGCTCAGTTGATCCGACAACGCGCGCACCTGCTTTTCAAGTGCCTGGTTTTGCTCGCGAAGATTCCGATCGATCTCCTTGTCGGCGTCGGCTCGCGAATCTTTTTCGTTCCGTAACTGCCCCGCAAGCGAATCGATCTGCTTCTTTGCGTTCGACTCGTACATTTCGAGATTGCGCTTGGCTTCGGACTCGACATCCTTGAAGCGCTGCAAGACCCGTTCCTCAAGCTTGGAAAAACGGCGGTCATAGTCCTGCATCTGATTGCCGAACAGCAGGTCACGTATCTTGTCGACGCCGACGCCGTCGCCGGCGCCGCCGGCGCTTCCGTTTTCGCGGGCCTGGACTCCCATGAAGTTCAGCGCATTTCCTTCTGCGTTACCTATCAGATTTGCGTCCGCCTTCTTTTCTGAAGAAACGGTATTCGTAGCTTCCTTTGCCATGCTTTTGCCCTTCCATCTGAGCACCTGCCAAGGTGCAAAACCCCATAAAAAACAGAGCATGTCAGCAAAATACCCGGCTCGCAAGTCGGTATCTCTTGACTTAAGTTGATTCGTGGGGCAGCCGATTGCCGCGCGCTGATTCATCAATGGACGTTTGGGGCCAGGCCATTTCAAATGGCGGCGGCGGCAACTGCAATATTGCGCTCAATATTATTCGAGAGAGAGCGCTTCACCAATTACAAGGCAATACTGCGGGCGTTTCCGGTCTGGGCTATGGTCGGCAGATCGTCGACGCGCGCGGCTCTGCTAGTCGGAAAAACTTACGCTCACGCCGCGTTGCCGAAAATATGCCTGCATCAACTTGCGGCCCTGGCGGTTGTTCTGCGCCAATTTGGTTGGATCGAACACCGCCTGTTTTATTCCTTCTCGAGCCAGCGCAGCCTTGAGCGTCGCGATATGGGCGTCGATGTCGGCATTGTCCGCCCGAAGCGAGGCATAGATGCTCTCGGTCGCCTGGGCCACGGTGGGTTCGCTCACAGCTGTCGTCCTTTGGTTGGTCGAGCGGCGGCTTAACACAGATTCGCGGCTCCGCCGATACCGATGGACTTGCGTCCATCGAAGGCGAATGGCCGCATAGCCAACCCAGCCAAAGTCGAAAGTCCGACCCGCTGCCCCTGTAGAGCTTGACGAAAATCGATGCGCCTGTTTGAGAGCGGAGGATCGAGACATCGCTGCATGGGGCGACGAGCAAGGGTGGGCAAACTGTGAAGCGCGTTCTTCGGATGCTTGCCGCGGCGATCATGGCGTCCGGGGTGACCGGCTGCACAAGCATTTCCTATTACGCGCAGTCGCTGGAGGGCCATGTACAGATCATGGCCGCGCGCAGGAATGTCGGGAAACTCATTCATGATCCTTCGACGCCTGAGTCCTTGCGCGCCAAGTTGACGTCGGCGAGCGCCATAAGACGGTTTGCGACCGATGAGCTGGCGCTGCCCGACAACAGCAGCTACCGCAGCTATGTCGACATCCACCGGGATGCGGTGACCTGGGCGGTTTTTGCCGCGCCGCAATTCTCGCTCGCGCCACAAACATGGTGCTTTCCGGTTTTCGGCTGCGTTCCATACCGGGGTTACTTCTCCCGGAAATCCGCGACCGAGAGTGCTGTCGAGCTCCATGGACAGGGGCTGGACGTCTATGTCACGGGTGTCACCGCATATTCCACTTTGGGCTGGTCCAGCGACCCGCTGCTGAGCACCATGCTGCGTCAGGATGACACCTATCTGGCAAGCCTTGTTTTTCATGAGCTGGCGCATCAGCGGCTCTATGTGGATGGCGATTCCGCTTTCAACGAGGCTTTCGCCGTCGCCGTCGAAACCACCGGCGTCAGGAAGTGGCTCCGCGCCGCCGGCGATCGGGCCGGATTGCGCCGCTACGAAGCCGATCGCAAGCGCAGCGCCGATTTTCTCGGACTGGTGTCGAAAACGCGCGACGAGTTAAGGCAGGTCTATGCAAGTCCCCGCACGCCGGAGCAGATGGCGGCTGCCAAAACAGCCACGATCGACAGGCTGCGGATGCGCTACCGGCAGATGCGCGACAAAGACTGGGCCGGATACCGGGGATACGACGCCTGGATCGCTGCCCCGATCAACAACGCAAAGCTCGCCGCGACTTCTGTCTACGGTGAACAGGTTCCGGCCTTTCTTCGCTTGTTCGACTTGTGTTCGGGCGATTATCCAAGGTTTTACGCCGCTGTTCGACGGATCGCGGATTTGCCCAAATCGTCCCGTGCCGAAGCGCTCAAGGCTGCGGATAGGTGTGGCTGAACGGAAAAGCCGGCCCCGAGAATGGTCCGAAATGAGCATCGAGTGCAGTGACAGCCCACGTGGCTGGTCTTGGTTGAAATTCGCCGGATTGCACCGGAATGCGCATGTCGTATATGCTCAGCTGCGCCATAAACCCGTGGAAGGTCGGCGCCCGTCTCGCAGGCAGATGTTCTTCTCGCATTGAGCGCGGCCCCTAAGGCCGCCACGAGCTACCGGAATCCACCATGCTCGATCAGGACGTTTCTCATGACGTGATTGCGTCTTTCGGCCCTTTTCGCCTGAGCGTTTCTGAGAGATTGCTCGCAAGAGGCGGGGAACCTGTCGCGATTGGCGGGCGGGCGTTGGATATCCTCATCGTACTGGTGGAGCACGCCGGGGAAGTCCTGAGCAGCAAAGAGCTGCTCAGGCGTGTCTGGCCCGACGTGATTGTCGAGGAGGGAAGTCTCCGGGTACACCTCTTCAACCTTCGCAAGGCTTTGGGTGACGGGAAAGATGGCAACCGATACATCGCCAATGTGGCCGGACGTGGTTACAGTTTCGTAGCGCCGGTGCGGTACTCCGCCCGCAAGATGCCCAGTCCACCCAGCGGGGGACCCAGTCGGCCCAAAAGGCTGCCGCCGCGACTTGAAAGGATGATCGGGCGCGAAGAAACAGTTGCCGCCTTGTCCTCTCTCCTTTCGGAGCGGCGGTTCGTCAATGTGGTCGGACCGGGAGGCATGGGCAAGACGACCGTCGCGGTTGCGATAGCCCACTCCTTGCGCGGCGCGTTTTCCGATCAGATCTATTTTCTCGATCTCGGCGCGCTGGGAGATGCATCCCTCGTCCCCGGCGCTGTGACATCAACGTTGGGTTTGAGCAGTCAGGCGACACAGGACCCGGTTTCTGCTCTGGTTGCCTTTCTGGTCGACAGGCCGACTCTTCTCGTCCTGGACAGTTGCGAGCATGTGATCGATGCCGTCGCAGTGCTGGCAGAGCGTCTGTTTGCCGAGATCCCTCTTATGCACCTGCTGACAACCAGCCGCGAGGCCCTGCGTGTCGAGGGCGAGAATGTGCATCTGCTGACGCCCCTTGAAGGGCCGCCTGAAGACAGTGGGTTAACCGCTGCGCAGGCACTTGCCGCGCCGGCTGTGCAGCTCTTCATGGAACGCGCCGTCGCGGGCGGCCTTGGTGGCGAACTCAGCGATGCGGACGCGCCGATCCTGGCGGCGATATGCCGTCGGCTTGACGGGATAGCACTGGCAATCGAACTCGCGGCCGGCCGCGTTGGCACCTACGGAATTCGCGGAACCGCCGAACTGCTTGATGATCGCTTCAAGCTTCTATGGCATGGCCGGCGAAGCGCTATTCCGCGTCATCAAACGCTTCAGGCAATGTTCGACTGGAGCTACAACCTGCTCTCCCCGTACGAACAGACGATCTTGCGCCGGTTGTCTGTATTTGTCGGCCCTTTCACGCTCAACGATGCCATAGCAGTCGCGTCGGACGGTGAAGCCGATGCGTCAGCGGTGGCAGACGCCGTCGAGAGCCTGGTCAACAAGTCGCTTATCAGGATGTCGGAGTTGGCGGGATCGACTTACCACCGGCTCCTGGATACCAGTCGAGTGTATGCGGCAGCCAAGCTTGCCGAAACCGGCGAAGGCGCGGTGCTGTCGAGGCGACATGCGCATCACTATGCCGATCGCTTCAAACCAGACTCGACAAGAGCGACTGCGTTCGGGAACCGCGACGTCTCCGCTTACGAGCCGCACATGGGCAATATACGAGCGGCACTCGAGTGGAGCTTTTCGGACGGCGGCGAGGCCCAGAACGGTGTCCAACTTGCAGCCGGAGCGGCGCCTCTGTTCTTGGGGTTCTCGCTTCTGGGCGAGTGCGAACGGTGGTGCGAGCGGGGCTTGTCCGCTTTAGGGGAGACGGATCGCGGCACGGAGCGCGAATTGGCGCTTCAAGCAGCGTTGGCGATCTCGTCGATGTTCACACGCGGTAACAGCGATGCCGTCAGAAAGGCCATCGAGCGAGGCATCGGACTGGCGGAGGCGCTGCGGGACGGCCAATACAAGTTGCATCTGCTGGCCGGGCTGAACATCTTTCTTACTCGCATCGGGGACTTTCGCGGGGCCCTCGCCTGCGCCGAGCGAAGCGTGCTCGTTGCGGCAGAGCTTGGGGAGCAGTCAGGGATCATCATGGCCGAGTGGATGCTCGGCGTATCGCATCACCTGGTCGGAAACCAGGCGGCGTCACAGCGACACAGCGAGCGTGGACTGGAGCTGGAAGCAGACGCCGGCAGCGTCCAGGTCGACTTCTTCGGCTACGACCACAGGATACGCGCGCTGATAGCGCTGGCGCGAGCCTTGTGGCTGCGAGGCATGCCGGAGAGAGCGCTCAAAACTGCGGACCAGGCCGTCGAAGAGGCAACCAAACGCGAGCATCCGGTCGCAGTCTGCATGTCGCTTGTTTACACTGTGCCGGTCTACCTCTGGAGCGGCGACTTTGACCGTGCGGCGCAATGGGTCGAACGTGTTCTGGCTTATGCAGCGAAGTATTCCCTGGCCCCTTATCACGCCATGGGACTTGCCTTGAGGGGCGAACTCATGATCTTGCAAGGCGAGCCGGCCGAGGGCGCGCAATTGCTCCGGAACGCTGTTGCGACGCTGAGCGCTGAACGGTTCAATATCCTTGCGACGGCATTCTTGCGAGCGCTTGCCGAAGGCATGATGCGAAGCGGCCAGCTTGATGAGGCTGCAACCACAATCGACCGGGCGATTGCCTTGGCGGACCAGGCCGGCGAGACGTATGATCGTCCGGATCTGCTGCGTGTGCGGGCCGAAATTCGCCTGGCATATTCTCCGCCCGATGTGAGTGCGGCTGAGGACTCGCTGCTTCAAGCGATCTACTGGGCAGGTAAACAATCGGCGACGGCGTGGGAGTTGAGGGCAGCCATACCGCTTGCCAGAATTTGGCAGCAACACGGTCAGGCAGACCGTGCCCGGGATTTGCTCGGCAGGCTCCTGCAGCGGTTCGGCGAAGGCGTGCAAACCGCGGATGTAAATGCGGCGAGCGCCCTACTCGCCGAATTGAACAGTGCAAATGCACCGGGCTGACCCCCAGTGTAACGACTCTTAACAACGCATAACGCGCAATTCCCTCCCCTTCGAGCAAACATGCCTCTGCGGCATGCGACCTGCGTGACCGCATCCGAACAAATAGAAAAATAGAGGAGGATGTCATGTCATCAGCATCAATGTCGCCCACGCGGCGCGAACTTCTTGCCACCGCAGTTGCAGCCGGGGCCGTCAGCGCGCTTCCCTCTGCGCTACATGCGGCAACGGGGGCCGACTCGATTCGCCCCTTCACGTTCAGTGCCTCAGAGGGAGAACTGGCCGACCTGCGTCAACGCCTAGCGCAGACCCGGTTACCCGACAAGGAAACTGTCACCGATTACTCCCAGGGCGTACCGCTTAAGACGGTCAAGCAGCTTCTGCGTTACTGGCAGACCGAATACGACTGGCGGAAGGCGGAAGCGAGGATGAATGCCTATCCGCACTTCATCACCGAGATTGACGGACTGGACATCCATTTCATCCACGTTCGTTCGGTGCATGAAAACGCACTGCCGCTCATCGTCACGCACGGATGGCCAGGTTCAATCATCGAGCAGCTCAAGATCATCGAGCCGCTGACCAATCCCACCGCGCATGGCGGCAGCGCATCGGATGCCTTCGACATCGTAATTCCGTCGATGCCGGGCTATGGATTTTCCGGCAAACCGCTGACGACCGGCTGGGGTCCCGAACGGATCGCGCAGGCATGGACCACGCTGATGCGGCGCGTTGGCTACAAGCACTTTGTCGCGCAGGGTGGCGACTGGGGCGCTACCGTCACGGAGCAGATGGGCGTGCAGGCGCCGCCGGAACTGCTCGGCATTCACACCAACATGCCCGGCGCAATTCCAGCAGAGATCGACCAGGCATCTTTCGCCGGTGCGCCGGCGCCGTCCGGTCTGTCCGATGAGGAGAGAAGCACGTACGAACAGCTCGTTTTCTTCTACAAGCATGTTTACTACGCCCTTTGGATGGCAACGCGCCCGCAAACACTGACCGGGTTTGCGGACTCGCCCATCGGCCTCGCCACCTTCCTGCTCGACCACGACATGGCCAGTCTGCAGATGATCGCGCGTTCGTTCGATGGGCAGACTGAAGGCCTCACCCCGGACGATGTCCTCGACAATGTCACGCTGTTCTGGCTCACCAACACAGGGGTTTCGTCAGGTCGCCTCTATTGGGAGAATAAGCTCGCGTTTTTCAGTCCCAAGGGCGTCTCCGTTCCGGTTGCCGTAAGCGTCTTCCCCGACGAACTCTACCAGACGCCGCGGAGTTGGGCGGAACGGGCGTATCCCAAGCTCATCCACTACAACAAGGTCGACAAGGGCGGTCATTTTGCTGCTTGGGAACAGCCGAAGCTCTTTACCGAAGAGCTTCGCGCCGCGTTCCGGTCGCTTCGGCAATCGATATGAGATGAACGGGCGATATGAGATGAACGGGGCGCCTGCCGCTCCGCTCTCCTTCCAAGACGGACCGGGCAGACGCCCCGGTCCGCACGTGAACTCACAAACCGCCAAAATCGGAGGAAATGGACATGAACGATATTCAGCAGCGCGGCGAAGCCGCAATCGCGACACCCGCAGCACGGGGCGTAGACATAAGGCTCGAGGTCGCGGTCATTCCCGTTTCGGACGTCGACCGTGCCAAGCACTTCTATAGCGGTTTGGGCTGGCGACTGGACGCCGACCTCACAGGCGACGGATTTCGTGTCATCCAGTTTACGCCTCCGGGCTCCCCGTGTTCGGTAGTCTTCGGCTCAAGGACCACAACGGAACCCTATGCGCGGCTCGAAACCGATGTCCTCAAAAGCTGTGGCGAGCTCGTCGTGTCGGACATCGAGGTAGCGCGCGCCGAACTCGCCGATCGCGGCGTCGACGTGAGCGAAGTGTTCCACTATGCCGGAAGTGAAGGCCGTGTCAGCGGTCCGCACCCCGAACGGCGCAGCTACTTGTCGTGGGCATCCTTCAGCGATCCGGCCGGAAATATCTGGATGTTGCAGGAGGTCACTGCGCGAGCGCCCGGCCGCGTCGACACTGGCGAAACCACATTTGGCTCGTCGGCCGAGCTTGCGGCGGCGCTCCGGCGTGCGTCCGTGGCCCATGGCGAGCACGAGAAGCGGACAGGCGGCCAGCGTGATGAGAATTGGCCGGACTGGTACGCTGAGCACATGGCGGCGGAGCACGCGGGCAAGGAGCTGCCTCTATAGGGCGGGCTGTCGGTCGGTTTGAACCAAAGGAGCGGCGTGGCTCTCACAACGGCCGCCTGTGCCACAAAGTTGCCTGCGGGAGCTTGGACTGAACTTGCTGCCCGCAGTGCGGCTCGATCGGGAGTTCGTGCCTGAGATGGTGGCACGCGGCAGCGGTGTCGTGATCCATGTAACGTCGATACAGGGCGCCCTTGCGGAGAACCTCAATGTCGGCACGGTTCAGAATGAGCATGGAAGATTCTTCCATAATTTGCAAAAATTATACGACAATGTCTCTCAGAGGATTTAAAATCTGCTGATCCCAATAAAATTCTTAATCAAATTAGATAGCACCTTTCTCCACGTTTCGCATACATTTTGGTGATTGAGAGTGGCGATGGAGGTCTGCGGAATGTCGCTTTCCGAAACATTCGAACGAGCCCTGTGACGTCCACCCATCTACGATTAAGTGCAACCCGAGCCCCAGCCGAACCAAATATCCGCCTATGGCACCGTAGGCTTTCCAGTTCCCTCACCCACCCTTCGATCTGCGCCCCGGCGACGAGGCGTCAACCTCTTGCGTGCGGATGTGCACTCTTCAAGACCCGAATCGACCAAATCGTTTTTTTCCGAAAATCAGAAAGGAACCTTCAATGACCGCATCGAAAAGCCTCCTCGCCGCGACCGCGATGGCGGCCGCCCTCGCCTCAACTTCGCCTTCCCAGGCCGCAGACCGCATCCCCGACGCACAATCTGTCAAGAACGTCGTATTGGTGCATGGAGCGTTCGCCGACGGTTCCGGCTGGCGCGGCGTCTACGACGAGCTCACTCAGCGCGGCTATCGCGTCACGATCGTTCAGAACCCTCTGACGTCGCTTGCGGACGATGTCGCAGCGACCAAGCGTGCTCTCGACCGACAGGATGGCCCAACGCTCCTCGTCGGGCATTCGTGGGGCGGCACAGTGATTACCGAGGTCGGCGTTGACCCGAAAGTCACTGGGCTCGTCTACATCTCGGCCCTATCGCCCGATGCAGGTGAATCATCTGCCCAGCAATATGAAGGTTTCGCGCCAGCTACCGAGTTCGTCGTCGAGACCACAGTTGACGGTTTCGGCTACGTGAAGCCAGAAAACTTCAAATCCGGCTTCGCTCACGATGTGAGCGACAAAGACGTGATCTTCATGAGAGATTCGCAGGTCCCGATCAACATGTCGGCCTTTGGCACGAAGCTAAAGAATGCGGCGTGGCGGTCGAAGCCAAGCTGGGCTGTTATCGCCACTGAGGACAAGGCATTCGATCAGGCCATGTTGCTGCACATGGCGGAACGCATAGGCGCAAAGGTTACGAAAGTGTCAGCTAGCCACGCGCTCTTCGTGACCCAGCCTAAAATCATCGCTGATACGATTGATCAGGCATCACGCGAGGTATCGGCAAAGATCCGATGACCGGGGCGTGTTTCGCTACGGCTACGTATTCGCCGCGCAGAACGACGGCGAATACGTGTGCTTGGGAAACAGAGTGCCTCCGCCGGCACATCGGTATGTGAAAAAGCCGTCCGCTTTTGGATAAGCGCAGAAACTCACCCGCATGGCCGCCTTGAGGCGCGAAGCGGCCATTCACCGCATCTCTTGGGCCTTGCCGTATCAGCAGCCCCCGTCAGTCAATACGCCCTGGCACAAGCGCCTGTCCTTACCCCTCACCCGAGCGACAGTTCCTTCGTCTGGTGTCGCAGCACGAGGCCGACCGCGCCCAGCAGTGAATCGTTTTCGGTGTGCTTGCCAACGATGATGCGCGTGCGCAGGGCCGGGGCGATATCGCGGGACTTGATGAGCGTGTGGCGTTCATAGGAGGCGATCAGCGGCGTCAGCAGAATGTCGCCCGCCAAAGCCATGTGGCCGCCGATGATGATAAGCGGCGGATTGAGCACCGAGCCGATCAGGCCGAGACCCCGGCCGGCGATCTCGGCGGTATCCTCGATCATCCGCAGTGCCCTGACGTCGCCCTCTTCGGCCATGGTGATGACATCGTCCATTGTGACTTGCCGCCCCACGACACGCGAGATCTGTTCCAGCGGCCGGGCAAAACTCGCATAGAGCTCCAGGCATCCGCGATTGCCGCACCGGCAGAGATCGCCGCCGGGATCGATGCTGATGTGCCCGAATTCGCCGGCGCCGCCGGCGACGCCCGTCACCAGCCGGCCATGCTGTACAATGGCGCCGCCGACACCCAGATCGATCTTGAACAGCACGAAATCATCCTGGCCGACGGCCGCGCCCCACATCAGCTCCGCAATGGCCGAGCAGTTGCTCTCATTGTCGGCGAAGATCGGCTGTTCCAGGACGGGTCCGAACACATCGCGTATGTTGACGCCGGCCCATGTTGGAACCATGCTCGCGCGCAGCACCACCCCATCGCGGCTGACAGGGCCGGAGACGGAAACCCCAACCCCCAGGAGCCCCGCCACCGGCAGACCGTTTTCCTTGTAAGATTGGGCAATTGCCGATTTGACCATCTGGGCCGCCTGTCGCGGCTGGTAGTCGAGATCCATTGGTATAGTTTGTTCGGCAATGACGGAATGCGAGACATCGGCGACGATGAGCCGTATCTGCTGAAGAGCCAGGTGAATTCCGACGCAGGTGCCTGCTGTCGGATTGAGCGTAACGGCCGCGGCTGGCCTGCCGATACCTCTGATGCCAGCGCTGCTGGTCGGAGCTTCGATCACCATCCCCGACCTTCTCAAGCCGTTGAGAGCGGTTGAGACCGTCGAGCGCGCCAGACCGGTGACGCGTGCGATCTGCGACGCCGAGAGTACGCCGCGCTCGCTCAGGCAGCGCACGATCATGCTCTCCGGCGACGCGGACGGTCTGTCGATCAGCCAGGTTCTAAGCGAAGGTTTTGTCATGGATCAACATAAACATCGTTGACTGATAGCTCCAATATGTCATCTTGGAAAGAACTCGAGATTAACGCATCTCGCCGGCAGCGGCTTCAAACCGCGGCCATAAGCGGTCGATACGAACCGTGCAACCATATGTGGGAGTGAAACCATGAAATCCGTTATGACCGCCTTCGCGGTCGCTGCTGCTACGTGCACCTTTGTCGCCGGGGCAGCCTTCGCCGAGCCCAAGACGAACCTTTTGCACCAATGGGCGACCGGATCGGACGCGCAGGCGATCGCCAAGCTCGGCGAGATGTTCACCGCCAAGGGCGGTAAATGGGAACAGACCTCGATCGCCGGTCACACGGCCAATACGCTGGCCAAACTGCGTGCCGACGTGATCGCCGGCAATGCCCCGCCTGCCGTGCAGCTCAAAGGCCCGGAAATCGCCGAGTGGAACGAGACCGGCATGACCGCCGATCTCGACGAGCTGGCGGCCTCGGAAGGATGGGAGAAAGTGGTCGCGCCGGAATTGCTGCCGGTGATGAAGCCAACCGGCAAATGGGTCGCCGCGCCCATGAACATCCACCGCATCAACTGGCTCTGGGCCTCGCCGAAGGTTATGCAGGCCGCCGGCGTGGCGGAAATGCCCAAGACCTGGGCCGAGTTCAATGCGGCCTGCGACAAGATCGTCGCCTCAGGCAAGATCTGCATCTCGCATTCGACCGCCGACTGGACGGATTCGACGGTGTTCGAGGTCGTGCTCTACGGCCAGGACATCGATCTCTATCGCAAGGCCTTCGTCGAAGGCGATGTCGAAGCCATGCGCAGCCCGGGGATGGTCAAGGCCTTCGAGCAGATGCGCCTGATGACCAGCAAGTACATGGACCCGGGCATGGTCGGCCGTGATTGGGATTCGATGTCGGCGCTCGTCGGCAAGGGCGACGCGGCGTTCCACATCATGGGCGACTGGACGATCGGCCTTTTGACCGCGGCCGGCTTCAAGGAAGGCACCGACTATGTCTGCGCCCAGGCGCCGACCGACTGGGGCAAACCCGGCTTCATCCTCAACTCGGACTCGGTCGTGTTCTTCAAGCAGAAGGACCAGGATTACATCGACGGCCAGAAGCTGTTGGCCAGCCTGATCCTGTCGCCCGACTTCCAGACGGTCTTCAACCAGGCCAAGGGCTCGATCCCCGCACGCCTGGATATCGATCTGTCGAAGGGCTTCAATCCATGCCAGCAGCTGTCGCAGAAGGATCTGCAGGCGTCGATCAAGGACGGCACGCTGGTGCGCTCGATGGCCCACAACATGACCATCCCGCAGAAGATGCGCGGCGCGATCATGGACTCCATCACCGAGTTCGTGGCGACGCCCGACATGTCAGCCGAGGACGGCGCCAATGCGATGGCCGACGCGGCCGAAGCACAGAAATAGACGGGAACGGCCGGGCGCAATGTCTATCCGCACCCGGCCATCCGCCATCCCAGTCCCTGCCAGTCCCATACTCTGAATGTCAAATCACGACCTGATCCTGTCGGTCCCTGCGCCCGCCCGCCCCTGGCGGGAGCGGCTGGGCTCCGCAATGCCCTTGCTGGTGCTCGGCCCTTCCCTTGTGGCGAGCTTCGTCTACGTCTTCGTCTTCACCGGCTGGACACTCTACATCTCGCTCTCGAACTCCTCGCTGCTGCCGACCTACGGCTTCGTCGGCCTGGACAATTACGCGTCACTGTGGGCGAACCGGCGCTGGAACATCGCCTACAACAATTTGTTCTTGTTCAGCGGTTTCTACATTGTCGGCTCGATGGCCGTGGGATTGCTGCTGGCGATCCTGATCGACCAGCGCGTGCGCGGCGAAGCGGCCTGGCGCACGATCTTCCTCTATCCGCTGGCCGTCTCCTTCATCGTCACCGGCACAGTCTGGAGTTGGCTCTACAACCCGGTGGACGGTATCCAGGCGCTGGTGCGTGGTTTGGGCTGGACGAGCTTCAGTTTCGCACTCGCCAGCGACCGGCACTACGCGATCTACGCGGTGATCATCACTGGTGTCTGGCAGGCCTCGGGCTTTGCCATGGCGCTGTTCCTGGCTGGTCTGCGCTCGGTCGATTCCGACCTCGTCAAGGCCGCGCAGATCGATGGCGCATCGACCTTTCGCATCTATCGCAAAGTGCTTTTGCCGACGATTGCGCCGATCTTCCTGGCGGTCGCCGTCATCCAGATCCAGTTCGCCATCAAGACCTTCGACCTGGTGGCGGCCCTCACGAAAGGCGGCCCGGGGATCTCGACCACCTTCCCCGCCATCTATGTCTATGACCTGATGTTCCAACGCGGCCAGATCGGCGAAGGGGCAGCAGCAGCCATCATGATGCTTGCCGCTCTTGCCGTGGTGCTGGTGCCCTATTCGTTCTGGGTGGTCTGGCGGCGGCGCAAGGAAGCCGGCCATGGCTGACACAACGCTCGACCAGTCGCTCGATCATCGCGCCGCCACGGTTGCGGCGCGCAGGCATTTCCTCACCCGCTTGGCCATCTATGGGCTGCTGGTCGTCTTCGCGGCGATCTACCTGGTGCCGTTGCTGGTCGTGGTGCTGAATTCATTCCGCGATCAGCAGGAGATCGCGCTCAACGGGCTGATCTCGCTGCCGCGCAGCTTCCGCCTCGACGCCTGGGGCCAGGCCTGGAGCACCTATTGCATCGGCGGCACCTGCGAGGGCATGCAGCGCAACTTCTACAACTCGCTGAAAATGACCATCCCGGCGACGATCATCTCGACAGCGGTCGGCGCAATGAACGGCTACATCCTGTCGAAATGGCGTTTCAGGGGTTCGGAAGCGCTGTTCACCTGCATGCTGCTCGGCGTCTTCATTCCGGGCCAGATTTCGTTGATGCCGTGGGCGTTCATCCTTGGCAATCTGGGCCTCAGCAATTCGGTCTACGGGCTCGTCCTCATCCACGTCATCCAGGGCATTTCGTTCACCACCTTGTTCTGCCGCAACTACTACGTCAGCATCCCCGACGATCTGATCAAGGCGGCGCGCATCGACGGCGCCGGCTTCTGGCGCATCTTCCGCAAGATTATTCTGCCGCTCTCCTCACCGATCCTGATCGTCACGGTGATCTGGCAGTTTACCGGCATCTGGAACGAATATCTGTTCGGTGTCGTCTTCACCTCCGGGCAGCAACAGCCGATCACGGCCGCGCTCGTCGCGCTGACGGCAAGCGGCACGAATGTACGTGCCTACGATGTCATGAGCGCCGCCGTGCTGATCGGCGCGCTGCCGCCGCTGCTGATTTATCTCTTCGGCGGCAAGTATTTCGTCCGCGGCCTGACCCAGGGTGCGATCAAGTGAGCCGCAATCAAGTGAGGCGTGATTAAGTGAGCGGAGCCTGTCTCCCATCGCCGATCGTCCCGTCCGCCAAGAAGGGCATTGCATGTCGACATTGACCATCCGATCCCTGCGCAAGAATTTCGGCGCGGTCGAGGTGCTGAAGGGCATCGATCTCGAGGCGCAGAACGGCGAGTTCATCGCGCTGGTCGGACCGTCCGGTTGCGGCAAGTCCACCTTGCTGGCGATGATCGCTGGGCTGGAATCTGTTACCTCCGGCGAGATCCGCATCGACGGAAGGCTGGTCAATTCGGTTGCGCCGAAGGACCGCGACATCGCCATGGTGTTCCAGTCCTACGCGCTTTACCCGACGATGACGGTGCGCGAGAACATCACCTTCGGCATGGAAAGCCGCCGCGTGCCGAAGCCGCAGCAGGACGAGGCCGTCAGCCGAGTTGCAGCCTTCCTGCAGATCGAGCCGCTGCTTGGGCGCAAGCCAGGACAGCTTTCGGGCGGCCAGCGCCAGCGCGTCGCGATGGGCCGGGCGCTGGTGCGCGATCCCAAACTGTTCCTGTTCGACGAGCCGCTCTCCAATCTCGACGCCAAGCTGCGCGTCGACATGCGTACCGAAATCAAGAAGCTGCATCACCGCGTCGGCAAGACCACGGTCTACGTCACCCACGACCAGGTCGAGGCGATGACGCTGGCCTCGCGCATCGCCGTGATGCATCAGGGCGAGGTCCAGCAATTTGATGAGCCGGCCACGATCTACAACCGTCCGGCCAACATGTTCGTCGCCGGCTTCATGGGTTCGCCGGCGATGAATTTCCTGCCGGCTGAACTCGGCGAAGAAGGCGGTCGCCCCGCTGTTGCCTTGCAGACGGCCGACGGCAAGACGGCCAGCCTGCCGATCGTCCAGACCCTTCCATCCGATACGCCGCGACAGCTCATTCTCGGTATCCGGCCGGAGCACATCTACCGGTTCGATCCCGATCTTGCGCGCCGCAAGCCAGGCATCGCACAAATCGATGCCGTGGTCGAACTGGTCGAGCCGACAGGTGCGGAGACCATGGCCGTTCTGCGCCTGGGCGGCAAGGAGATCACCGGTCGCTTCGACCCCGACGGCACGCCGCGAATGGGCGAGACGGTGACGCTCGGCATCGACATGGCGCGCGCGTGCCTGTTCGACCCGACGACCCAACGCCTGATCTGACCTGATCCGAAATGAGCTCCGCCTTGTCCTTTGCCACCTATCCGAGCCTGACGGATCGTGTCGTGCTGATCACCGGCGGCGCGTCGGGCATCGGTGCCGACACGGTCCGCGCCTTCGCCGCCAATGGCGCGCGCGTCGCGTTTCTCGATCTGCAGCAGGAGGCCGGCGAGGCGCTGGCGCGTGAACTCGCCGCCACGGCGCCGCATACCCCGCTGTTCCTGCGCTGCGACGTGACCGATATCCCTGCCCTCCAGGCTGCGATCGGCACGGTGCGCGACCGCCTCGGACCGGTCGCGGTGCTGGTCAACAACGCTGCCGACGACAATCGCCACCCGGTTGCCGACATCACGCAGGCGACCTGGGACCACGCCCAGGACGTGAACCTGCGGCACCACTTCTTTGCCGCCCAGGCCGTGCATCCGCACATGAAAGAACTAGGCTTCGGTTCGATCGTCAATTTTTCCTCGATCGCCTGGCGTTCCGGCGCGGCACAGATGGCGCCCTATGCGGCGGCCAAGGCCGCGGTGGTCGGGCTGACATTCGCGCTGGCGCAGGCGTTTGGCTCCGACAACATCCGCGTCAACGCCATCGAGCCGGGCGCCGTCATCACCGACCGGCAACGGCAGCTGTGGTTCAAGACGCAGGCGTCGGTCGACCAGGTCGTGCAGCGCCAGATGATCCGCAGGGTTCTGCTCGGCGACGAGATCGCGCGCACGGTGCTGTTCCTCGCCGCCGACGACAGCCGCATGATCACCAAGCAGTCGATCACCGTGGATGCCGGCTTGCGATGACCTCAGCCCAATCAAACGATCGCTTCATGCTCGAGGTCGGCCTGAACCCCTACGGCCTGACCTATCATCTCGGCCTCCAGGGCCGCGGCACGCCACGCGCCAATCCGAGGCCCGCCGGGCTCGAAGGGTTCATCGCGCTGGCGACCGAACTCGGCGCGCGAGTGCTGGAGATCTGGGTGCCATGGCTGAGCGAGCTTTCCGACGACGCGGTGATCGCGCTGCGCGAGCGGCTCGCCGGCCTTGGCATCACGCCGATCGTCAGCGGCGGCCTTCTGGTGGGCGAACCGCTCGACGACGCCTTTCGGGCCGCACGCCTGCTCAAGGCCAAGATCATCCGGACGGCGCTGACGCCGGTTCTGTGCGGCGACCGCAACGCTGCCGGCGAAAAATGGAGCGAATACGCCGGCATCATTCGGGCGCGATTGGTGGAGTGGGGTGCCCGCGCGGCTGCCGAAGGCTATGTCCTCGCGATCGAGAACCACCAGGACTTCACCAGTAGGGAAATCGTCGATTTCTGCGGCCTCGGCGGCGAAGGCGTCGGTGTCACCTTCGACACCGGCAACACATTCCCGGTCGGCGAAGCGCCGCTCGATTTTACGCGGCGGATCGCCCCTTACGTCCGCCATGTCCACCTCAAGGATTACCGCGTGCAGTTCACGAGTGAAGGCTACCGGCTGATCCGCTGCGCCATCGGCGACGGCGCGGTGCCGTTTGCCGAGCTGTTCGCCATTCTCGGCCAACACCACGACCGCATGACCGCCGTTCTCGAACCGGGCGCCCTGGAGGCGCGGCATGTCCGGTTTCTGCGGGACGACTGGTGGCACGGCTATCCTGAGAAGACGGCGCGCGAATTTGCCGCCTGCCTGGCGGCAGCCCAGCGCAACCGGCTGCCCGACGATGCCGACACCCGCACCCCCTGGGAGCGCGAAGACGACGCTTCCCTGGTTTCCTATGAGCTCGACATGATCCGGCGCAGCGCCGCCAACATGCGCAACCTTGGTTTGATGGAGAAGATCTGATGACGGCACGTGAACTCGATGGATTGACCGCCTTCGTCACCGGCTCCGGCCGTGGCCTCGGCCGCGTGATGGCCGAGCGCCTGGCGGAACTCGGCGCCAATGTCGCGATCCACGACATGGACGAAACAGCGCCGGCCAAATATGGCGAGTTCGCCAATCTCGGCGAAGTGGTCGAGCGCCTGAAGCGGCATGGCACGAAGGTCACCTCGGTGACCGGCAACATCGGCGACCAGAAGGCGGTGGCCGAGATGAAGCGCAAGATCGAGGCCGATCTCGGCGACGTGCATGTGCTGGTCAATTGTGCCGGCGGCGACATCGGCGCCAAGGGCGGCAAGCCGAATCCCAACAACGCCCTCGACATCGAACTGGCCGACATCCGCGTGCTCACCGAGAACAATCTGATCGGCACGATGCTGGTCTGCCAGGCCTTCGTGCCGCCAATGAAGCAGCGCGGCGGCGGCTCCGTCATCAACATCGCCTCGGCGGCGGCACATCTCGGCTGCTCGCCCGAGGTCGTCTACTCCACTCTGAAGGCCGCGGTCGTGCATTACACACGCTGCCTGGCCAAGGAACTGATCGACGACGGCGTGCGCATCAATGCGGTCAGCCCCGGCGCCACCAAGACGGCACGCTTCCAGGCGACCCGCGTGGTCGATCCGGAGCGCATGGATTCAGCTAAGAAATCGCTGAACCGCTATGCCGAGCCGGAAGAGATCGCCGAGGCGGTGGCCTTTCTCGCCGGCCCCCGCTCGCGCTTTATCAACGGCCAGGTCATCCGCGTCGATGGCGGGTTTACGATCTTTCCGGGGTGAGTGGGGCGCAGTGCCGCTGGCTGGCCGTTGAGGCCGACGAACTGCGGCCTTGAACCGCGCAAGGCGGTAATCGGCTCAGGCCTTGCCGGTTGCGGCGGCAGCCGGCTGTTGCACTGTTTTTGAGGGCGGCACGATCAAAAGCGTGACCTTTGCCGCCACCTCTTCCAGAGTGGCGGTAAGCCGGTTTATCTGCGAGGCGGTTGCCGCCAGTTCTGGGCCATAGCGGGAGACGAGATATTCCCGGTTCTGGGTGAGCGACTGAAGATGAATGGTGGTTTTCGTGCGAAGGCGCAGTCCTGCTTCCAGAGTGTGTTCCGTCCGCGCCGCCAAGTCGTGGTGCATTTTGCGGATTTGATTGGGACTGTGCCCACGGTGGAGCAAAAGTGCGGTCAGATAGAGTTCGATCGCGTGGATGGCGGACAGTCTAAACGGCGCTCGGCTAAGCGGCTTGCCTGATCGGCCAAGCTGAAGAAGCAGGGCTGCCCCCTTGCGATACTCTTCCGCCAGTTCATGGATCTGCTGCGGGGAAGCAAGCTCTCCCGGATATTTGTCTTCTGTCATCACATTCCTGCAAGTTAGAATGTTGCCTTTGGCGATATTGAAATATCCCACACCAACTTAGTGTCGGCAAATGTCCGTCGTCAGCCGTGCGCGGGGTTCTTTCGGAACCTTGGGAATGACTGCAATGAGGCGGAGATGACGGAGAACGCAACCATCGCCGCCCCTGCCCCCGTGGCTATGGACGAATCCACTCATGCGCAATATGGATGGAGACACGGTCTGCCGTGGCGCTTTCGCGCTGAGGCAGGCGACGTTCGATCAATGACGCTGCGCCGGGCGCCTTTGACGCCGCCTTGCAAACGTGTCGACACCGGGGGACCTGGTCATGACCGACAACAACAAGCCGACCGTAGACGTTACCAAGGATTGGCAGGCATCGCAGGGCCAGAAGTCCGGCGCCACGCGGCTGCGGCTTTTCGCCGTGCTGGCGTGGATCATTGCCATTGGCGGCGAGATCGCCGGCATTGTCTTGCTCTACCGGCACAAATTCGACCAGGGCAACCTGCCGCTGCTGATCGGCATTCTGGTCGGCATCGCGATTTTCGCCATCGCCGGCAGCCTGCTTTGGAAGGCGGCCAACAGGAAGGACCCGGCCCGCGAATCCGACACATTCCGGTTCTTCGTCCAGAACCAGCTCGGCGCGATCATCACGCTGATCGCCTTCCTGCCGCTGGTTCTCTTGATCCTCAACGACAAGAACATGGATCCGAAGAGCAAGAAAATTGCCGGCGGCGTCGGCGCGGTGCTGGCCGTGCTGGCGACGCTGATCGGGGTCAGCTACCAGCCGCCATCGGTCGAGCAGTACACGCAGGACATGAACCAGTGCGCGGCGCAGATCAAGGCGGGGCAGCCGACCACGGCCTGCTCGCCCGAAGTCGCCGCCCAGGCGCAGGCGATCGCCACCGACTCCACCACGGTGGCTGATGCGACGAAGGACGCGGCACATCCCAACGGCCAGGACATCGTGTACTGGATCGCGCCGGAGAACGGCGCCGCGAAGTCCGACACGGAGCATGTCTTCCACCTCTGCGCGGCCGTCAGCCCGCTGAAGGACAAGACCGTGAACAGCGGCACCGTGACCGAAGCCTATGCCCAGAACGCCATCCGCATCACCAAGCAGATCGAGATGGAACAGAAGCAGTGCGGGTTCACGACGACGCCGTGAACCGGCCCGCGTTCTGGCGTGCCGAGGGGTGCGCCAAAGCCGACCAGACTGTAGTTGTCTAGCGTTGGCGTGCGGCTCCCAGGGACCGAATGCTTACCTGGCAGAGCTGAACGCAACGTAGGCAGGCGGCGGCTCGCTAAATCCCTGGCAGTGGCGTTCCCACCTCCGATGACGTGATCGCGAAAGCTAACCGTTCCTTATGGGGCTTCGTAGAGTTCCAGCGGCAATCCATCTGGGTCTCTGAAAAAGGTAAACCGTTGGTCTGTATATGGGTCGATCCGGATTGGCTCAACGGCAACGCCGGCGGCTTCCAGGCGCATAATTACGGGATCAAGATTCACCACGGCAAATGCCAGATGTCTCAGGCCTGTCGCCTCTGGATGGGACGGCCGCATCACTGGTGCAGGGAAGGAGAACAATTCCAGTTGGACGGACCCGATCCGCAGATCCGCCTTCCATGACTGCCGCTCTTCCCGATAGACCTCCCGGATCAGATCGAGGCCGAGGAGATCGACGTAGAACCGTCGCGACCGGTCGTAGTCGGTGCAGATGAGCGCGACGTGGTGAATGGCGTTCAGCATGCTACGAACTCTAGCCAAGCTGGGATTTGAGGCCAAGGTCACCATCGGGTACGCGGGCACTTTGTTGATGTCGCCGTTCGCGAGGGTCGCCTCGTCCGGATTGGGCACAGCGTCGGATGGTCGGCCTGCCCGTTGTTTGTCGGCGCCCGCCCGGGCCCCGACGCAATAAAGCGCCTCAATCGCAGCGCGCCCGCCCCGTGGTGGATGGTCATAGTCGGATGGCTTATGCTGCTGATCATGGCTCTGGCCACGATAGGGTTCTTCGTGCCGCTGAGAAAAGCAGTTCGTGCAGCCCGTTCCATGGGCTATAATGCGCGCAGTATTGAGGTACCGGGATGCCGGGCTGGCTCGTATCGATCGTCCTTGTGAATGTCTCTTCCGCTGTCGGAGGGACATCGTGAACGTCCTGATTGTCTATGGAACGACCGAAGGGCAGACGGAGAAGATTTCCGCACGGACGGCAACGCGTATTCGCGAGCGCGGGCACCAGGTCGAGCTGCTGGATAGCGCAGCGCTCGCATCCGATTTGAAGCTCGGACACTTCGACGCGTTCGTCATTGCCGCGTCGGTCCACCAGGAGCACCACCAGGAAACCGTCACGAACTTCGTATTTGCGCATCACGAGGCGCTGAGCACCAGGCCCTCGGCCCTCATATCCGTCAGTCTGTCGGCGGCGCTGGAAGACCAAAAGACGGAGGCTCAAAAGTATGTGGATCGCTTCGTCTCCGTGACAGGGTGGCAACCACGCATGACCCTTCTTCTCGGGGGCGCATTGCGCTTCACCAAGTACGATTACTTTCAGGAGCAGTTCGTCAAATTCGTCGTCATGAAGCGCGGCGGCCCGAGCCCCGAGCGCGATCACGAATTCACTGACTGGAACGCACTCGCCGACTTCGCCGATCGATTTCTCGAGACGGCCAAACAAGGAAGTACCTGAGTCCGGTGCAGCCTGCATCGAGATGCACAAAGTGAAGCTGGCCCTTTCACCTGGGGAGTCCCGTGACCGTCACTGAGATGACCGCCCAAGAATGCAGGATGCACCTGGCCGACAGCAGGGTCGGGCACCTCGCGTGCTTAAGGGACGGGATGCCGTACGTCGTGCCGATCAGCTTCGTTTACGAGAACAGCCACATCTACAGCTTCTCCCTGATCGGCCAGAAGGTCCGGGCTATGCGCGAACATCCTCAGGTCTGCTTCGAAGTCGACGAGATTGCCAACCCTCGCAGCTGGTGGAGTGTCGTTGCTTTCGGCCTCTACGAAGAACTGGCCGAAGCGGGCCCTCGACAGAATGAGCGCGACCATGCCTGGTCGCTGTTGCAGAAAGCGCGCCCCAACTGGTGGGAACCTGGCAGCGAGACACCTCACGCCGAGGACAAGGTGGCCAGTCCGCCTCACCTCTTCTTCCGCATCAACATCGAGAAGATCACTGGTCGTCGTGCCCTGGTCTGACCGGCCCAGCCTGTTTCATGATGATCTCGCGATGCGGATAGGGGATGCTTATGCCGTTTGCCTTGAACGTGTCCCACAGCGCCAGCAGCACCTTGCCGCGCACGTTGGTCAGGCCTTGCTGCGGGTCTCGGATCCAGAAGCGCAGGACGAAGTTCAGCGAGGAGTCACCGAAGTCGGTCAGCCAGCAGACCGGTCGCCGGTCGGCCTCGACCCGGCCGACGCTGATCGCGGCCTCTATCGCCAGTTCGCTGACCTTGTGCGGATCGGCGTCGTAGGAGACGCCGAAGTTCACGTCGAGGCGCACGAGGTTGTCGCTGAACGACCAGTTGATGACCCTCTGGGTGATGAAGTCCTCGTTGGGGATCAGGAATTCGCGGCCGTCGCGCGTCACCACGGAGACGAAGCGCGCCCGCAATTCGCGGATCCAGCCGAAGGTGCCTTCGAGCGAAATGGTGTCGCCCGGCTTGATCGACTTGTCGAGCAGGATGATCACGCCGGAGACGAAATTCGAGACGACCTTCTGCAGACCGAAAGCGAGACCGACACCAACGGCGCCGGAAAACACCGTCAGCGCCGTCAGGTCGAGGCCGACGGCCGAAAGTGCCACGGCGCCGGCCACCAGCACGAGGCCGATCTTGGCGACCTTGCCGACGAGGACGCGGATCGACGGTGTCAGCTCCTCGGAGAGGCGGACGCGCTCATCGATGTAATTGCCGGTGACCACCGCAAGCCAGACCGTGGCGATCAGGAGCAGCGCCGCCTTCAGCACCATGAGGGCCGAAAGGCGAACCGCGCCCAGAGGGATTGCCAGGCTGTCGAGGAAGGCGGCCGCCTCATTACTGACACCCAGTATGACAAGGGCCGCGTAGATCCAGGCCAGCCAACCCAGCGTGCGTGCGACGAGGCGGTTGCGAATGATGCGCGACAGCACGGTCGCAAACAGCCACGCCAGCGAGAGCAACAGCGCGACGAGCAGGAGATGGGTGCGGCTCGGCCAGGTGATGGCGAGCAACAGGTTAAGCGCGGCAAACAGGAAGATAATGAACAGGATCCAGTCGGTGCGACGCAACAGCGCGATGACGACCCTTAAGAGTCCGGGATGGCCCTTGATCTGGCGTGCCTGGTTCTCGACAAGAGGCTCGACCCGGAGCGCCGCCAGCTTCGCCACCACAAAGAGCGAGGCGATGATGCCGACCTGATAGACGAACCATGGCGTGGCGGCATAGTCGAACCACCCGCCGGCCCACGCCAGCGCTCTATCGATGGCGTCGCGAAAATCCATTGCCACACGACCACTTGGCTAACGAACTGCAACTCGCGGTCCACAATGTCGTCGGCCTTGTGATTGGTCAAGTTGAGCTTGAGGATGGATTTGTCAGCGGCAGCGGCGGAACAAACTTGGCAAGGCCCCGCGAGGGGGGCCTTGCCACTGATTCTTGCAAGATGATCGCCAGCCCTACTTCCCCATCATCGACTTCGCATTCTCAGCCGTGATCGCGGTCGTCTCCACCGTCACCGTCGGCTCCACCGAGGTTGCGCAGTCCAGCAGGATCTTTTTGGACATCTCGATCGCTTCCTTGGCGCCCGTCGGGTAGGTGAAGGTTGCTACCCAGTCGCCCTTGGCGACCGCTTCGATGCCGCCGGCCGGGCCCGGCGGCGTCGGCGCGGTGCTCGCCGTGCTGGCGACGCTGATCGGGGTCAGCTACCAGCCGCCATCGGTCGAGCAGTACACACAGGACATGAACCAGTGCGCGGCGCAGATCAAGGCGGGCCAGCCGACCACGGCCTGTTCGCCCGAAGTCGCCGCCCAGGCGCAGGCGATCGCTACCGACTCCACCACGGTGGCCGAGGCGACGAAGGACGCGGCACATCCCAACGGCCAGGATATCGTCTACTGGATCGCGCCGGAAAACGGCGCCGCGAAGTCCGCCACCGAGCATGTCTTCCACCTCTGCGCAGCCGTCAGCCCGCTGAAGGACAAGACCGTCAACAGCGGCACCGTGACCGAGGCCTATGCCCAGAACGCCATCCGCATCACCAAGCAGATCGAGATGGAACAGAAGCAGTGCGGGTTCACGACGACGCCGTGAATGAGGCTGTGGGGGGCTGGCGCGTGCGCAGGTGGGGTGCGCCAAACTGATCGAACTCGCAGTTGTCCAGCGTGGCGTGCGGCCCTCGGGATTGCGAATGCTTACATGCGCGGAGCTAAAAGCAACGCCGCCCGTGTCCTTGCAGAACGGGTCGAGCGCGAGCTCGGCATCCGTACTATGTTGGGCGTCGTTAGCTGCTGACCGACGCGCCTACTTTTTTAAAAGAAATTGATCCGAGAATTCTTGGAAATTCTTCATTCGCTTAATAACGGCCAAGGGCGTTGGCGCTTTAGATTTCGGAAATAAGAGCGTGTTACCACCATTGAACGTATAGAAGTCTTGATATGTGACTTTATCATCGTTGACATCAGTTCCAACGATTGTTACGGAACCCATGCCAGTATCGTCATCCGGCACAGCTTTGAAGTCGATAGGGTGACCATTCTGGACATCTATATTATAAATCGGCTTGCCGTCGGCATCGTTGCAATATTCACCATAGACTTCATCGGTGATAGATACCTTTGTCAAATCATCATAGAATTCGACTTTCGCGGTGATTGGCATACTATTCTCCTTGCTTGCTGTACCGGAATGTTATTCGGCCTAGTCGCGTGTCAGGCGGCCGTCTCGATGTGCCATTGTCTGATTGATGGCATACGAGGTCGGCGATTTCCTTCCAGGCAGATTGGCATCAAGAATGAGCGTCTTGGCGTCGCTAAAGTTGGTCGCGATCTCCAGCAATTCTGTCGATGCTCTGATACGCCACATCCGATAGAGTGCAGGAGTACCGACCTGGGGTTCGAACCCGCAGCCAACAGGGTCTTCGTCGGGGGGACCGGTGACAATAAAAATGCGATTGGAATCCAGTCTGTAGCAATGCCCCTCGAAGGCATAGCCGTAGGCGAGAACGATCGAATAGTCTTGTTTGGTCTGACCCTTCCTAGCCTTGAATAGCTGGACTCTCAGCTCAGTGTCGGCGCCTTGGCCCAGATTGAACCTTCCATAGTCGTCGCTCTTGTTCAGTTTTGCACCGTATAATAGAAGAGAATCTGCGTAGTAGATGCCTGTTCTCGGCGGTGCTGGTATGTTCGATTCAATCATTTCGATGCTCCCCTGATGTCAAAGTATATTTCGCCACTTCATGCAGTCTTCGAGCTGATCCACGTAAGGGTGGCCTCGACCGCGGTCGGCCATCTCCAGGAAAGCCAGCGCTGCTGTCCTAAAGGTAAGGCAATCGGGCTCCAGGCGAGACCAGGAGCGCACCACTGATTCGCCGATGATATCCCGCGCTTCCTGCAGCGCGGCCTTGCTGGCGAAATGCTTGATCCCATAGTCCGCCCTTGAGTCGCGAAGGCTCTTTTCGATGACGGAGGGAGCCATTTGTTGGCGCAGATGGCTATATCGCCGCGGATCGACATCCGACAGTCCGCGTTCAAAGAGAAGTGTCTGATAGACCTCAACTAAACAGTCAAAAAGGCCAGCCGCAAACGGCTTCGAACGATCGTGGACTTCGTCGCTTACATCACCAAGTCGCAGCGAGTTGTTGAACAAGCGGATCTGCTTTTCATCGCTCAGTTCAGCGAAGCGATCGAGTTCGTTGTTGATAAGAAGATTGCCGCTGGTGCGGCGAAGGATTCGATCGACGGCTGTATCGAATTGCAGAAGCCCGAGCAGAGAAACAAAGTCGGCAATGGCCTCATGATAGGCGAAGAAATCGGTATTTGCGCCGTCTCCCTCCAGCAGACCAAGCTCGCTCAGCAGGATGAGATGTCCCATCTCATGCGCCATTGAATCAAAGTTCAATGCGAAGCAGGACGCCCGGCTGACAGGATCGTTCTCACCCAACTCGAGAAACCCGAAACCGGAATGCGCATTGTCCCAGTCAGGGATGTAAGGAACGATCTCCAGACGGCTGAGGTTCGGCTCAAAGAACCACACTATATCGCGCCCGACGTAGCCCTGGCAGACGTCCAGAACATGGCGTGCGCATGCGTAGCTGTGGGCTGAAAGAAAGGCCGGCGCGCTGGGAACTATGTGATCGAAGTGTCCGTCGGGTCCTGGCACGGCCGGCGGCCGTTGATTGCCTACATACGGCGGCAAGACCGGGAAGGCATACGGCCGTTTCGGCTCGATCGGATCAACAACATACATGCGCTTGTCGGCAGGCCCAGCAAGGATAGACCCTGCGGGTGGAGCCAACCAAACTACTTCGGGCTTTTCATACCCTTTCACAAACGGCGCTTGCGGAAAGATAAGAAACCGAGTGCCGAGCGCCCGCTCAGATCCCAGGGCCAAGCCAAGTTTCTGTCCAGCTAGCACATCCATGCAAGCCACCCCTTGGCTTGAATGTCTCATGGCTTTGTATGAATGTCACGTCAATATTCAGTGGAGCGATAAGTCACGAATTCTTGCAAGAGGCCTGAACATTCAAGGTCAAAAAGGAACGCCTCGGTGACTTCAAACGGGCGACTGCGGGGCGCTACACCTTCATTAGGGAGGGATAAGTTAGCTAAGAGGCGAAGCAATCCAATCGCGTCGGCTCGCTTTCGCTTGACTTTATTGAGAGCGATCCAACCTTTGAGGTCTTGTAATTCCGTGTCATGTCGACCGCCCAAAAGGGCGATCGAGAGGATCTGGTCATAGCTGCGGTCGGTGAAGTGGAGCGACTGCGCTTCATGCTCCAGGTAAAGGCGACACTCCCTTCCAATGATGCACTCGCGTTCAGCTCTACGGAGTGTCAGCCTTATGTCGAGCAGCGCGTCGCCCAAGGCAAACGAGCCGAACTCTGGCGGCGCCATGGCCACTGCAACTTCGGCGTCGTCAGCCATGACAGTGCGTCGATACCATCTGAAAACAAAACCGTGCCCGACCATCCCCTGGCCAGTCAATTCGGCCGCCCGGATTGCTCCCATGCTGGACGCGCCATAGACCTGCACGCCGACGGCCATAGCCCACAGAATCTCCTTATGGCGAACCGCAGGTCGCTGCGCAAATTCGCCGTCAACAATGGCAATCGCTGCGGGCCGATGCTTGAGGACGGCCCGCACTACGTCGCCTTGGCTAACTGGAGGCAGGTAGATTGCGTCAAGATGCGTCCGAGCTTCCGTCGCCGCGATTGTTGGGCCGACAAACACAACGACGTCAGACCTCATCTTCAAGCTCCGGGTTTGACTGCAAAGGCGGCGCAACGACCCGAACGACATGAACGGGAATGCTTTCGTCCGAGAATAAGATCACCGCCACTACCGCGCGGGCCCCCGCCACCCGCAAGGCGTCAAGGCCCGCTCTCAACGCGTTGGCGGTCTCAGGACGCGATCGAGCGTCGGGATAGCGAGATCCGGACCTTGTCAGCATGTCGCGCCACGCAGAAAGCTCGCGCTCGCCAGGCGCCGCGTAGAACTTGCCAGTTACGTCTTCGCGGGCAGCAGAAATGACCCCAAGGCGCGATTGGCAGGCTTCGAGAAGTGCCTTGGCCAGGGCTCGGTCATCAGTAACATCACAACCGAAACCGGCAGCAGGGAGTGGTGCTAGCGGAGGCCGCCCGGTTCTCTCCATGACATGGCACCAGTAGACAGGCAGCCCATGGGCGGAGGGGAGTGACCAAACACCGACCGCAAAGCCAGCATGAGCCAGACGTTCGATGATCTCGCCTGCCGTGCCGTCATGAATGGTTCCTGTTTCGACTTGGAAGCGGTCAAAGAAATGCGGCGTTCTCATCGCGATACAACGCGCATGGCGTTCCAGTATCTCCAAGCAGGCATGCCCCATCGCCTGCTGGAGACTGGTTCCAGCAGCAAGGCCAGCTGAATTCCTCGGCAACCAGCGCGGATGCGGTGAAGGAATGGTGTACGCGGTGTCGACCAGAGCAAGCGGCACCGGGCATGGCTTGGCTGCCACGAGATCCCAGCCTTCGATCCAACCCAGTGGTGAATGGCGTTCGGCCGGTAGGAGTTGGTCAAGCAAGTGGGACCAGGCGCCATCCCCGTCAACCGATGCAAGGCCAGTTTGCCACGTCTTCTCAGCCGATATGCGTTCTGACGCCCAGCCCTCAAGTGATTCCATGAGGCCCGAGATCGCAGCCTGGGCGTAAGTCAGACCCTTCCCCTGGTTGACGGCAACCGAGCGCGAATCCGGTCGGACAACCTGGACAACCGGGATACCGATCCAGTCCAGTCCGGTAACGGACCCGAGCCTGGTAATGCCGAATTCGCGCTTGCGCTCCAGAATCCGGTTGACCGTAACCCACGTCTCATCCGCAGCCGGGAACGGCCCTTGCAGCAGAGTATCAAGTGCTTCCTCAGACGGAATCCGCATCGCCCGATCACTCACCTCAGACCCCATGAAGGCGCAGGTCATCCTCGGCGCGCGCCGCGAGCCACTTGGCGCCTTGGCCCTCTGCCGTCTGGATGGCTCGACGGAGGTCGCTCACGACACGCTGCGGGTTGTCTCCCAATACTTGCCGCAATTGCGCTCTGCGCCGATACAGCTCTGAAAGCCAGAACCATTGTCCCTCTTTCCGCCCGAGCAGGATCGCCTTGTCGACGAGCGCTGCCGCCTCAGCCGGCCTACCCGAGCGCTGCAAGATCTCGGACTGCATGTCGATATGGATGGACATATTGTCGCCGGTCCCTATCCTCTGCTGCAAGTCGAGTCCGTGCTCGAACTGGTTGGCGCCCCGCTCGAGTGAGGAAGACATGGCCTCAGCCCACCCTCCAAAGATGTCGGCGCGTGCGAGGCTCGCGGCTAATCCGTGTTGCTCGGACACAGAGCGCATCCGCTCCGCCAAACTGGCCACGTCGTGGTACCTGCCCTGACAGCGACGCAGTACGATCGTATAATGTAGAGCGTGCACGATGCTGCCGACGTGGTCGGTTGCGGCTGCCCATTCCAAGCACTGGCTGATTGCCACCTCACTGAAGGCATGCTTGCCCGTAAGGAGGTTGCAGAGGGCGCGCTCACCCAATCCGCATACCTTGGCATCATGCCCACCGTAGAAGGCGCGGTCTCTAATAGCGCGGTCAGGATCATACAGCGCGAGGCCTCTTGCGACGCAATCCAAGCAGAAATCGTGTTGCGCGGCCTGAAAACTTGTTGCCCATGCGCAATGGTAGGACTGAAGACGCGTTTCGACATCTTCGGCGCTCCTCATCTCGTCGACCAGCAAATGTGCGCGCGATTGCTGTGTGCGAATGTTCGGTGCCGTAAACCACCACCCCCAATACAGCGAAAAACGCTCGGCCCTGTTAGCCACCGGCTGCCGGCGCATGAGTGACACGGCACGTGCATAAATCTTGCGCGCTTTTGGCGATCCTTCTCCTTCGAGGGAAACCGATACGACCCCTTGAAGCTGTAGCAGGTCGAGCAAGAGCACGGTGCGAGCGCGCCGCCGAGGCATCGCATCGATTTGTTCAGTCGCGAGCTCCAGCAATTGGTCCGCCTCTTGCATCGCCGAATGCAGCACACATGCTTCGCCGGCGCTCAGAGCGAAGCGCACAGCCTCGGCATGCATACCCCCTTGTGCGCACTGCCAAGCGGCAACGCCTGCAGGCAGACTCGGGACGTCTTCTTCAATCAGCAGACGTCCGATGCGTTTGTGGATGCCGCGTCGATCGCTCTTGAGAAGGCTCCCGTAGGCCGCTTCGTGCAGAAGGGCATGGCGAAAGCGATAGATGTCGCCGTTAGTATCCTTTCGCTCAATGACCCGGTTCGACGTAAGGGCGTTTAGATCGGCCTCCAGCGTCGAGACGTCAATGCCATCGAGAAGGTTACGCAATAGAGCAGCGCTGAACTCCCTTCCGATGACACTTGCAAGCTGAGCGACTCGACGGGCATGCCCGACGTCGGCAAGCCTGGCTGAAAGGAGGTCATTCAGCGTAGAGACCCCGCTTTCATTCAGCAATTTCCTCCAGCCTGACGAACCTTGTGCCAAGGCATGCCGGGCCCGCATGAAAAGGGTAAGTTCCTCGGCATACAGGGGCATTCCATCGCATTTTTGCAGAACAAACGAAGTCACGTCAGGAGGCGGCGCTTCTCCCCAAATCGAGGCCACCAAGTGACTCATCGCCGCGTGATCGAGACCCGAAAGCGTCAATGTCTCACGCCCTGTACCTGAGACCGCCGACCGGGACGTTTGGACAAGGAGCATGGGCAGCGTCTGCACGTGTGCTGTCAGCACGTCGAGCAGTTCCAAGGTCATATTGTCTGCCCAATGAACATCCTCGACGGCAACAAGGAGCGGGCCCTTGGATGCCCTGCTGCAAAGCAGTTGGGCTGCCGCGTCAATCACTTCTTTCCTGCGCTGCTGGCCGGACAGATCGGCCGGCCAGATGCTCCCGGACGTCGCTCTTCGTTGTTCACCCACAAATTCGGCGATCACCGTCGCAGCGTTGGCATCAACCGCTATTCCTGCCTGTCGCAGAGCCTTGCGTAACGCACTGCCGTCGCGACTCTGAAGTGCCGACGTCCCAAGGGTCGTCTCAAGAAAGCCGATGAATGGATGCAAAGGCTGGCTGGTGAGACGCGCGTGGCATTGCAAAGCGAAAGCGGAGTCGTTTTCAGGTTGGAGTTGACGGCGAAGTTCGCTCACAAGCCTGGATTTACCTATCCCCGCATCGCCCAGAACCACCATTGACCGGCCCATTCCCTCGCGTGCAGCGCGCCATGCTACCCGCAGCTTGCCAAGTTCCTCGTGGCGGCCGCGCATTGGCGTGCGCTGCTCCGGGTTGGGCGAGAATCGCTGCGCCGTGGCAATTGTCGAAAGCGGGCGCCAGATTGGCATCGGGTCGGCAAAGCCCTTGAGATGGGCACCGCGCAGGAAATGGTAGTCAAATCGATTACGCGTTAGTAGATAGGTCGAGTCGGCGACAACGACCGTATTCGGCTCCGCCTCTGCCTGGAGCCGAGCGGCCACCACCGGTGCTGTTCCGATGATCCCACTGCCGTCGGAGGAAATGACGACTAGGCTGGTAGCCACCCCTACTCGGATTTTGAATGGATGGTGCTGAGCCTTCTGAAGCCTGACCGACCCATCGATCAGGTCGAGCGAGGCCCGCACGGCCTTTTCTGCGGAGTCCTCCGTTTGCTCAGGATAGCCAAAGTAGCTGCACCCCCCATCGCCCAGCTTCTGGTGGAGGAAACCGCCATGACGCTGGATGACCTTTTCGGACGCGCGGTGAAAATCTGCCAGTAAACGGGAAAACTCTTCCGGATCACTGCGCTGCAGCAACTCTGTCGATCCAACGACGTCGTAGAAGAGCGCGGTTACCTGGCGCCGCTCGCCAGCGAGCTGAATTGCTTGAGCAGAACTCTTCATCGTCAGCGGCCGCCAAGAATGAGCCATAGGCTGGTCAGAACACTCCATTTGCAGCAGCTAAGCAAGCGATGCCGCGAAGAGGCACATGGTGATCGCTCGGAACGGCGGTCCGAGTTGAAAGCAGACGGGAGTTCGATCTTCTCGCGTTGGCTGGCTCCATGATGGGAACGTGTTTCGGCTTCCTAGATGCGACGTCTGGCTGGATAGCCAGCGCCTTCCGAGGGTCGCCGGAGGCGCGCCTACCTCCGTCAGTCGTTTTCTGGCCTCGACCATATCGTCCGTTCAACACCCGCCACGAGCTTTGATGAACTCGTCAGCGCGCATGCGACCAAGGGCGGGTTGAACGAACAGGTATGGCACCGCAGGTCATAGCAACCGATATGAGGCGCGAAGCGCGCCATTCGCCGTAACTTGCCGGAACACAACAAGGCCCCTTCCGGGGCCTTGTGCATCAACCTCAGTGCCGGGCTCTACCCCCCTATTTCCCCATCAGCTGCTTGGCATTCTCGGCCGTGATCGCCGTCGTTTCCACCGTCACCGTCGGTTCCACCGATGTCGCGCAGTCCAGCAGGATCTTCTTCGACATCTCGATCGCTTCCTTGGCGCCCGTCGGGTAGGTGAAGGTCGCGGCCCAGTCGCCCTTGGCCACCGCTTCGATGCCGCCTGCCGGGCCCGGCAGGCCGTCTGTGCCGATGATCTTGACGTCCTTGCCCGCGCCCTTGGCGGCGAGCAGCGCGCCGGCGGCCATCATGTCGTTGGAGGCGTAGAGCACCTTGATGTCGGGGTGCGCCTGCAGCATGGCGGCGAAGGCGACTTGCGCTTTATCCGGCACCCAGTCGGCAGCCTGCTCGGCCACCACCTGGATCTTGGCGTTTTCCTTGACGCCGTCCTTGAAGCCGTTCAGGCGTTCGACCGCCGGCGTCGAGCTCGGCAGGCCTTCCAGCACCGCCGTCTCGCCGCCATCGGGCAGCAGCGTCTTGGCGGTGTATTTGCCGGCCTCGAGCGCGATCTTGTAGTTATCGCCGCCGATGAAGGCGGTGTAGTCCTTGCCGGGGTCGCCGACTGTCTTGCGGTCGAGCTCGATGACCGGGATGCCGGCATCCATGGCACGCTTCACCGCTGGCGTCAGCGGTGCCGCCTCGAAGGGCGAGATCAGCAGGATGTCGACCTTCTGGGTGATGAAATTGTCGACCTGCGAGGTCTGCGTGTTGACGTTGCCGGCGCCGTCGGCGATCTGCAGCGTGAAGCCAGGCACTTCCTTGGCCGCCGCCTCCAGCTCGTCATTGACGTGCTGGCGGTAGGGCTCGGCGTTGTTGGCCTGCGAAAAGCCGATGATGAACTGGCCGTCCTTGGCGCAGGCTTTCACCAGCGGCTCGGCGGCGTAGGCGGTGCCGGCAATGCACAGGCCGGCGCCGGCCAGAAGCATGGCCTTGAGGGTCGATGCTCTTGTAATGGTTCTCATAACTCACTCTCCTCCTCGTCGGGCCGGGGGGCCAGACCTTGGTTGACGTCCACGTGTTGCCGTCTCCTCCTAACGACCCAAACCCTCGCGGCGGCGAACGAGGGATTGAAGCACTGCCGCCAGCACGATGATCGCGGCGGTCGCGAGCAGCTGCATGGCGGGGGTGATGTTGTTGAGCTGCAGGATGTTGGCGAGTGCGCCCAGCATGATGGTGCCGGCAACGGTACCGACCATGGAGCCGGCGCCGCCGAACAGGCTGGTGCCGCCGATGACCACGGCGGCGATGGCTGTGAGCTCATAGCCCATGCCGTCATTGGCGCTGCCGAAATTGAACTGGCCGGCGTGCACGATGCCGGCAAGGGCGGCGGCAAAACCGGTGATGGCGTAGACCGAGATTTTCACCATCGACACCGGCACGCCGGAAATGCGCGCGGCGCGCTCATTGCCGCCGACGGCAAAGACGTAGCGGCCGAAGCGCGTGGTGTTGAGGACGATGGTGGCGATGGCCGCAAAGACGATGAAGACAAGCGTTGCCACCGGCACGGTGTTGTTGAACAGGCGCTCGCCCAGCACGGCGAAGACAGGCGGCGCCAGGCCCGGCCCGTCGCCATAGGAGATGTTGATGTACTGATTGCCGGAGACGACCAGCGCGAGACCGCGCGCGGCCTGCAGGCCGGCCAGCGTGACGATGAAGGGTTCGAGCCGGAAACGGGTGGAGATGGTGCCCTGGATGGCGCCGAAGACGATGCCCATGACCAGCACGGCGAGGATGGTGGGGATCAGCCCGAAGCCGCCGGAGATCATCATCGAGGCGGTGACGACGCTGGACAGGCCGAGCACCGCGCCGACCGACAGGTCGATGCCGGCGGTGATGATGACGAAGGTCATGCCGATGGCGATGATGCCGGTCTCCGACACGGCGCGCACGATGTTGGCAATGTTGTCTGGGTTGAGGAACAGGATCTCGCCGTGGCGGCGCGGCGAAAAGATGATGCCGCCGATCGCCACCAGCACCAGGCCGATCAGGCTCTGGAAGCGCACGATCAGCGCCAGCGGGTCGCGATGTTTTTGAGGCGCCGCCGTCACGGGTGCGCCTGCCGCTGAAATCTTCTCGTCAGACATCAGGCCTCCCTGCCATTTGCCGCGGCCAGCACCGTGTGCTCGTCGACGCCGCCCATGAATTCCGCCACATTGCGCCCCTGGCGCAGCACCACGATGCGGTCGCACAGACCAATCAGCTCCGGCATCTCGCTGGACGCGACCAGTATGCCGAGCCCCTGCGCCGCAAGCGCCCGCAGCCGCGCGTAGATCTCGCCCTTGGCGCCGACATCGACGCCGCGTGTCGGCTCGTCGAGCAGCAGCAGGCGCGGGTTGCCGAGGATTTCCTTGGCCAGCACCACCTTCTGCTGGTTGCCGCCGGAAAGCGCGCCGACGGCGATGTCGGGGTTTTTCGGGCGGATGTCGAACTGGCCGAAAGATTCCTTCACCGCCTCGGCCTGGCGGCGCGGCGAGACCAGCCAGTTCGGCGATATGCGCCGGATGACCGACATCACCAGATTGAGGCCGACCGCCATGCGCAGCATCAGGCCTGAGCCCCTGCGGTCGTCGGTGACGAAGGCGATGCCCGCGTGGCGGGCGGCCTTGATGGAGTCGAGTTTCACCGGCCGGCCCGATATGGCGACCTCGCCCTCCCAGTGGCCGGACAGGCCGGTGCCGTAGAGCGCGGAGAGCAGCTCGGTGCGCCCTGCCCCCATAATGCCGGCAAGGCCGACGATCTCGCCTTCATGGACATCGAGCGACACGCCCTGCGGCGCCTGCCAGCCGGCGCTGTCGCGGGCGAGCTTGAAGCTTGCATCGCGCAGGCTGAGCAGCGGTTTTCCCGCGCCTTTGGCACGCTGCGGATAAAGCTCGTCGAGCGGACGCCCGACCAGCAGCCGCACCAGCTCGGCCTGCGGCGCGTGTGGCTCGGTAATCCCGGCGACACGGCCGTCGCGCATCACCGTCACACGGTCGGCAATGCCTGGCACTTCCTCCAGCCGGTGCGAGATATAGACGATGCCGACGCCGGTGGCGGCGAGCTTCCTCATGATGTCGAACAGCCGCTCGACTTCGCCCACGGTGAGCGCGGCCGTCGGCTCGTCCATGATCAGCACGCGCGAGGCATAGGACAGCGCCTTGACGATCGCCACCACCTGCCGCTGGCCGATCGACAAATCCGCCACCATCGCCCCTGGATCGATGGCGATCTCGATCGCTTCCAGACGCTTCTTTGCCTCGCGGCGCATCGCCGGCACGTCGAGGAAGCCGCCAGGACGCATCAGTTCGCGGCCGAGGAACAGATTGGCCGCCACATCGAGCGACGGCACCAAGTCGAGCTCCTGGAAGATGGTGGCGATGCCTGCCGCTTGCGCCTCGCGCGGGTTGTTGAAGGCTACCTGCTTGCCGTCGATCTCGATCGTGCCTTCGTCCGGCGTGTAGACGCCTGAGAGAAGGTTCATCAGCGTCGACTTGCCGGCGCCGTTCTCGCCGAGCAGCGCGTGGATCTCGCCCGACTTGAGGTCGAAGTCGACGCCGCGCAGCGCCTGCACGCCGCCGAAGCGTTTTACCGCGCCTGTCATCACCAGCAGCGGCGCGGTCATTTCGGCCTCCCGCAGGATTGGCGGGTTTGCAGCGTCGCCTGCAGCCGCACCGAACGCGGCGCGGACGCGGTCGACGCGATGCGGGCGCTGAGCAGCGCCGCCGCCTGCCGACCGATCTCGGTACAAGGCTGCTCGATCAGCGTCAGCCTGGGCTCGAAACAGTCGGCCCATTCGAAATCGTCGAAGCCGACCAGCGACAGGTCGCGCGGGATGGAAAGACCCTTTTCGCGGATGGCGCGGACTGCCCCGATCGTCGTCATGTTGTTGCCGGTAACCAATGCGGTGGGCGGCGTGGGCAGCGACAGGATCGCATGCGTCGATGCGGTCGCCGCCGCCGTGTCGACATTCTCCGGCGAGACATAGTGCGGCACGCTTTCAAGTCCATTGGCGGCGAGCGAGGCCTGGAACGCCTCGATGCGCTCGCGCGTCGTCGCCAGCCCCGGCTGCCCGGCGATATAGCCGATGCGCTTGTGGCCGAAGGAAGCGACATGGTCGATCAGCGCGCGCATCGCCGTGTCGTTCTCGACGCCGATCTGGTCGAAGCGGTCGTCGGCGAAGCGATCGATCAGCACGCACGGCACCTTTTTGTCGGCGAGATAGTCGATGGCGCGCTGCGGCGAACCCGACGGCGCCAGGATGACGCCGTCGACGCGGCGCTGGTGGAAAGCGCGCACCACCTGCAATTCGCGGTCGGGATCTTCCTGGGTGTCGGACAAAAAAACCATCAGGCCGAGCCGTGCGCATTCGGCCTCGACGGCGCAGATGATGTCGGTGAAATAGGGGTTGGAGATCGCCGAGATCGCCAGGCCGACGCTGTTGGTGGTGGACGCCTTCAGCGAGCGCGCCAGCTCGTTGGGCTGATAGCCCATGGCGGCAATGGCGTCGTTGATCAGCTTCGCCTTCTCCAGCGAAACGAAGCGCGTGTTGTTGACGACATGCGAGACGGTCGACACCGACACGCCGGCGCGCCGCGCCACCTCAGCCATTGTCGGCAATAAAATGCAGCGCCTGCAAGCGCTCCTCCCTATGCGTTTCCCGTCCGCTCTGATGGCGGATTTCGGGCGAGCTTAGGGTGATCGAAACGTTTGCGCAATCGATTCGATGGATTTTTTTGGTGGGGCTCATCTCCCCCTCGAGGGGGAGATGTCGCCGAAGGCGACAGAGGGGGTCGGTCCGACTGGGCTCGGCCTCCTTGCGGCAGATGAGGCTAGCGCTTCACGCGCGGCGACCCCCTCTGGCCTGCCGGCCATCTCCCCCTCAAGGGGGAGATCAGCAGCTTCCGCGCAGCCTCGAGTCTTCGGTGCGACGACGCGCGTCAGCCTTCGGTCAGCGCCTTGGTCGTCACCAGCGTGACACCGGCATCGGTGAAGTCGGCATTGTACCGGGCGATGATCTCGGCAGCGGTTTCGCCTTCCGTGTCCAGCGTCGAGTGCGCATCGGAAACCACGGTGACGGCGAGGCCTTCGGCCAAAGCGCCTTTGACGGTACCGGCGATGCAGAAATCGGTCTGCGCGCCGGCGAGCACGACTTCATCAGCCCCCTGCCCGGCGACCCAGGCGCCAAGTTCGGGATTGGAGAAGGCGTTGCGCACGCTCTTGGAGAATGTCGGTTCGTCCTTGGCCTGACCGAGTTCCGGCCACACCGGCCAACCCGGTTCGCCCGGCGCCAGCGGATCGCCGGCCGGCCCGTCATGCCGGACGAAAGCGACTTTGCGCCCGCTGCCCCGTGCCCAGTCGATCAGCGAACGGGTGCGCGCGGCAATGCCCGGCGCATTGTGGATCGGCGGCTCGACGCGCCCGTCGAACATGTTGGTCTGGAGATCGATGACGATGAGGGGGGCGAGTTTTGACATGGCGCGAAGATAGCGCGGGAGGTGGGAGGGTCAAGCGGCGCTTAATCTCCCCCCTTGAGGGGGAGATGTCGCCGAAGGCGACAGAGGGGGTCGCCGCGCGTGAAGCGCTAACCTCCTTGCGTCTGCGACAAAGGGGCCGAGCCCGGTCGAACCGACCGCCCCCTGGCCTGCCGGCTTTCGTCACTCGCAAAGCCAAGCAATTGGCTTTCCGTCCGCTTCGCGGACCGCTCCTCAACCCCCACAAGGGGGGAGATTAGCTGTACCCTCACCCGATTCCGCCCGTCACCACATAAGCGCCGGCGGTGCGTCCGTCCTCGAGCCGCACGATCGCCGTGACGATCGAACCGTAGGAGCCGCGCCAGACACTGTGCGTCCGCTCATGCGCGGCGGCCGGCACCACCACGCTGCTGTGAAAACTTGCGCCGCTCCGCTGCATGGCGACGGGCTCGCCATTGACGTGGACTTTGACGCCTGCCGTCTCCGCGTCATTGGCGTCGAGCTCGACGGCTACGGCGATCTCGGCCTGGTCTCCCTGCTGTCTCGTCTCAGCGACAAGCCTGAGCGCCGGCGGCGGCGCGTCGCTGGCCCGCAATCCACCGCGCTGCGCGAACACATCATCCGCCAGTGCCGGCGTGCGCGGCGGTGCGGTGCGGCGTCGGGTGGCGCGCTCGTAATCGCCGGCGAATTGCAGCAGCCTGACATCGTCATAAGCCTTGCCCGCAAAAGTCAGCCCGACCGGCATGCCGATATCGGCCATCGTGCCCATCGGCACGGTGACGGTCGGGATGCCGAGATGGCGCCAGACCAGATTGCCGTTGGCGACCCAGGTGCCGTTGCGCCAGGCAAGGTCCGCCGAAGCTTCGTTGATATCGGCATCGGCCGGCCCGACATCGGCGACCGCCGGAAGCATCACGGCGTCGAGCCTGTTCGCATCCAGCCAGTCCTCGAAATCAATGCGCCGCGTCGCCTCCAGCCCCTTGAGCCCTTCTGCCAGGCTGGGGATGTCCCGGAGCGGCGTCACGCCCTGCCTGGCGCGGGTGACATAGTCGGCCAGATCGAAGCCGTCATCGCCATAGCGGTCGGGCAGCGTGCCCGGCGGCTGCGGGAAGATTTTGGGGCCGTCGACCGAAGCCAGATCGGGGATGGCCGGGTCGGCATTGGCGCGCAGAAAGTCGTCCCAGCCCCAGATGCAGAGATCCCAGATTTCGCGCTCGGCGAAGGCTTCCGGGACCAGTCCGCGCTCGACCATGGTTCGCGCGCCCGGACGGTCACGCTCGTAGTTGGAGACCACGGGGAAATCGACCTCGACTACTTCCGCGCCGAGCTTTTCCAGATCGCTTGCCGCCTGCCGCCAGAGGTCGACCACCGAGGCTCTGACCTCGATGGGCTTTGTCGCTTCGCCATCGCTGCCGATATACATTTTCGGCACGCCGAAGCGCTTGCCCTTGAGGGCGCCTTCCAGCGCCAGACCGGTATAGCTTGGCGGCCTGAGTGTCGAAGCCTCCGGGATGGGCACCCAAGGCTGCACGCGCCAGAAATCGCCGCGCGTCTCCTGGTCGTCGGTGACGATCACGTCGAGCAGTTCCAGCATGTCGGCGATGCCGCGCGTGTGCGGCACAACCACATCCATGGTCGGCACCAGCGGCCAGTTGCCCCGGACCGAAATGACGCCACGCGACGGTGTATAGGCAACTAGGGCGTTGTTGGACGCCGGCGCGCGGCCCGACGACCATGTCTCCTCGCCGAGCCCGAAGGCGGCCAAGCTGGCGGCGGTGGCCGTACCCGAGCCGTTGGACGAGCCGGAGGCGAAGGCGGCGGTCAGGTAGTCGCCATTGTAAGGGCTTTCGGCGCGGCCATAGACGCCGCGCTGCATGCCGCCATTGGCCATGGGCGGCATGTTGGTCAGCCCGATCAGGACCGCGCCGCCGGCCCGCAGCCGCGCGATGGTGAAGGCGTCCTCATTGGCGACGAGATGCTCGAAGGCCGGCGAGCCGGCCGCCACCGTCAGGCCCCTCACCTTGTAGCTGTCCTTGGCGGTGTAGGGGATGCCGTCGAGCGGCCCGAGCGTGGCACCGTTGCGGCGCCGCAGATCGGACGCGGCCGCCTCCTCGAACATTTTGGGGTTGAGCACCGGCACCGCATTCAGCGCAATGCCGTGGCGGTCATAGTGGGCAATGCGCCGGAGGTAGGCGCCAACCAGCTCGACGCTGGTGACGGTGCCGTCCTCCAGGGCGCGGCGCAGGTCGGCGATCGAGGCTTCGACGAGGTTGAGGGACATGGGATTCTCAAGAGGCAGCAGCAAAGGAGTCTTGGCATCGGGCGACGCAAGTGTCACGCCTCAAACGATGGGCATGGTCGGTGACGCTGCTGATCTCCCCCCTTGAGGGGGAGATGTCGCCGAAGGCGACAGAGGGGGTCGCCGCGCGTGAAGCGCTAACCTCCTTGCGTCTGCGACAAGGGGCCGAGCCTAGTCGAACCGACCCCCTCTGGCCTGCCGGCCATCTCCCCCTCGAGGGGGGAGATCGCTGTCACTCGCCCGCCCCAGCTCAGTTCCTTAGCGCCTGCGCGGGCGATTGGCGGTAGGCGAGGATCGATGGCACCACCGCCGCCACGCCCGCCACGACAAGCAGGAGCAGCGCCGAGCGCATATCTTCGATGCGGAATGCTACGGGCATGGAAAAACCGCTCGCCTCGGCCATCGTATGAGCGATGGCTCGGGCGGCCAGATAGCCGAAGAGGAAACCGAGCAGGACGCCGGCGCCGACGATGACAAAGGTTTCCACCCAGACGATCCCGAACACCACCCGGCGCGGCGCTCCGAAGGCGCGCAGAGCGCCGATCTGATGCCTTCGCTGGAGAACATGGACGATGACGACCAGAAGAATTGCCGCCGCGACGAGGAATTGCGCGCCGGCGGCCACCACGGAAAGGATGCGCCTTGCATCGCCTAGGGTCCCGTAAAGCCGGGTCAGCACTTCGCCGGGGAAGACCGCCAGCGTGCGTTCGCTGCGGTATTGCTGGCGCAGCTTGTAGGCGTCGGCGATGGTGTGCGGTTTTACCAGGACAGCCGGCAGGCCGGGCGCCGAGGGATCGAGAACGGCATCGGGGTTGATCCGCGCATCGAAACCGTGCGGCTCGGCACCGTCTTTTGCGTCAACCTGCTCGACCAGTGCGGCAATTCCGGCTCGTCCGTTCTCGTGCCTGTGAACATGCCACACCGCCTCGATCGGCACGATGATCGCCCGGTCCCAGGCGGTGCCGGTGGGGCTGAGGCGCCCGACAATCGTATAGGTGAAATCATTGTGGATCTCGGTCGCCGCATGCAGCTGTCCGTGCGCGGGGTGAAAGCGGGCGCCGACGCTTTTGGGCACGGCAGCGCCGACCAACGCATCGCCAAGCAGCGCAAATGTGCGGCCTTCGGAGACGCCGCCCAGTCCGTCGACCAGCGCTTGCGTGGTGCCGACGATCGGAAAGTTTTCGACAAAATCGCCGAAGCCGACCGGCGCTGCCCAGGCCACCCGCTTGTCCCTGATGAGGCCGGCAAGCACATCGCCCGGCATCAGCGACAGGGGTGCCGCCTGCAGAAATACCGAGGACAGCACCAGCTGGGTTTCGCTGCCTGGCGCGCCGATCACGAGGTCGAACGCATCGGCGGCTTGCGCGCTGCCCAGCCGCAGCGCCCGCTCGCTGAGCGTCACAGCAACCCCGAGCGCGGTCGCAAGCGCGATCAGCAGCGCCACGGCAGCCACGCCGATCCAGTGGCGCCTCAGATCCGCGGCGATGAAGCGGAGCATCGGCTATTCCTTCTTCCACAGGCGAGGTCAAAAAGCTTCATCGCGCATGTCCTGCAATGTCGCTGTGTCGCGCGTCACCTGACCCGCCTCCAGACGGATGATCCGATCGAGCCTTGCGATCAGCCGTTTCTCATGACTGGCGACGATGAGGGTGGTTCCCGCCTCGCCGGCCAATTGCAGCAAAAGGTTCGCCACGGCGATACCGGCATCGGCATCGAGGCTGGCGGTGGGCTCGTCGGCGACGACAATGGCCGGCCTTGTCACCAGCGCCCTGGCAACGGCGACCCGCTGCATCTGCCCGCGCGACATGGTTTCGACCGGCTGTCCCGGGCGCGAGATTTCGACCCGTTCGAGCAGCCGCAGTGCTTCGGCCTTCAGATCAGCCACGGGGCGGACCCTCGACAATCTGCCGGGCAGCAGCACGTTCTCCAGCGCCGACAGGCCGGGGCAGAGATAAAACTCCTGCATGACCAGGCCGACATGGGCGGAACGCCAGCGGTCGCGCCTGGCTTCGGAAAGGCTGGAAAGCTCGGTATCGCTCCAGCGCACCGATCCCTGCCGTATCCTTTCCAGCCCCGTCACGATGTTGATGAACGTCGTCTTGCCCGATCCCGAAGGCCCGGTCACGGCGACTTTTTCGCCAGGTCGGATATCCAGCGCAGGCACAGCGAGCGCCGGCTTCTCGAGGTCGCGGAAGGAAACCCGCAAATCCCGCACGGACAGGCCGAGCATGATCGCTACGCCCGGCGAAAATGCGCGTCGACGATGCGCAGGAGGCTGACGAAGCCGGTTTCCGGGTCGGTCCAGGAGCCGGTTTCCAGCCGGCCGGCCACCTCAATGAGGGCGTTGGCCTGTTCGAAGGTTTGCGCCTGGTCGAGATAGACGACGACGATGTTGTCTGGCCAATCGGCATCGGATGAGCAGAAGGGACACAGCGCCATCGGAATCTCGGTCAGGACGAAGAATTTCGCCTCGGCCTTGAGCGGCGGCGCCATGAAACCCCGCATGGTCACATCCTGGCCGGCAAGCGTCTTGACCTTGTCGGAGAAGCTCATGCCGAGCACGCCGATCTTGGCGTAGAGGTCATCGAAGGTGAGCGGCGCGGGCGCGGCCGACGCGCGGCGCAAAGCCTGGGAAAGACAGACCGTAGCCGAACCGAGCAGCATGCCGCGACGGGTGATCGGTCTGCACTCCATGATTGCTATTCCCTTGTCGATTGGCGCGGGCGCCGTCAGCGCCCGAACCATCGTCCCTGGCCGCTCCATCCGCAAGCACCGGATGGAGCGGCCGGGATCATCATAGACTGCGCGGCTCAGTTCGTCGCCGGCGCCAGTCCGAGCGCATCGGCGAGGACTTTATAGACGTCGCTCTCCTCCATGTAGCCCTTGAAGCCTTCCGCGCCTGGGCCGGTGGCCTGCAGCACGACGTCGTCGACGGCATGGACCGCTGTATCGGCCGACTTCGGCAGATTGCCGATGCGCAGCACCGCGCCGGGCACGTCCTTGTACTTCTCGTTGGCGACATACTGCTTGCTCTCGTTCTGCACCGCCGGCACGAACGGGCCGTCAAGCTTGGGGCGGAACGTCTCGTAATAGTCGGGGAAGCTGGCGCCGAAGATCGCCAGACGACGCGAGACATCGACGCTGTCGGGGTAACCGTCGTTGTTCTTGTCCTCGTAGTTCGGGAAGCCGGCATCGGCATAGACACCGACCTTGTCGCGCATCTCGGGGCCCGGCTTGCTGTCGTCGATGGTGCCGACGATTGAAACGCTATGGGTGTGGTCGCCGGTCATCACGATCATCGTGTCGGGATGGGTCTTGGCGAATTCCATCGCAACGCCGACCGCCTTGTCGAATTCGATGACCTCGACCATGGAGCGCTCCCAGTCCATCGGATGCGACATCTTGTCGACCGAGGCGCCCTCGACCATCAGGAAGAAGCCTTCGGGGTTCTTCGACAGTTCGCCAAGTGCAACATTGGTCATTTCGACGAGGCCCGGCTGATTGGGGAAGGTTTCCACGGTGCCCTTCTTGAGGAAGTCGCGATCCAGCGTGACGTCCATGTTGCCGGTATGGAACAGGCCGAGGATCTTGCCGGTGTTGGTCTTGGCTGCAGCCTCGAGTTCGGTCTTGTCGGTGGCAAGGGCGTATCCGGCATCGCGGAATTTCGCGATGTAGTCAGTGTCGTCCTTGCGCTTGGAGCCGGCCGTGCTCTGCGGCAGGAAATAGGCGGAGCCGCCGCCGAGGATGACGTCGGGCTGCGTCTGGTAGAACATGCCGACGATGTCGGCCTTGTCACTGCGGCTGCGGGTATGGGAGACGACGGCTGCCGGGGTGGCGTCCTCGATCTCGGCCGTCGAGACGACGCCGATCGACTTCTTGCCGGTGCGCCGCAGAGCCTCGGCGATGGTCTCGACCTTCGGGTCATCCTGGCTCGGCTTGGTGCGGTCGGCATAGACGCCGAGCGCGTTCACCGCCGTCTTGTGGCCGGTCATGTAGGCCGACATGGTGTTGGCGCTGTCGGTGGCGATGGCGTTGGTCGACGACGTGCCGATAAAGGCCATATGGTCGAGATCGTCCATGTTGAGCCGGCCGTTCGCCTTGCCTTCGGTCATGCCCTTGGACATGATCCGCGCGCCGGTGCGATGCGCAACGGAGAGGCCGTCGCCAAGCAGGAAGATGACGTTCTTGGCGCGCGGGGTCGCCGAGGTTCCGAACACCTCCCATTTGACGGACTTGGTCTCGTCGCCAGCCTTGGCTTCGATCTCATAGGTGCCGGGCTGGGCGATGCTGGCGGCGCGGATCAAAATGGCGGAGGCATCGACCCCCTCTTCCTTCTCCACGAACTCGACCTTCTTGCCGAGAACCTCCTCGGCCGGCTTGCCGTTGATCGTCACCGTGACCTGGTCGGGGGTGACGACCTTGTCGAATTCGACCTTCAGGTCGAACGGCGATTGAGCGAGGATCGTGGCGCGGTCGAGAGGATAGATCGTGGCAGCACCAGCAGCGCTGGCAAGACTTGTCGTAACGGCAAGCGCGATGAGAGGGCGAAGCATAAGTGACCTCCAAAATTGACTGATAAAAGGCAGTTTTTTGGTAGTCGTTGCCGATGTCCGTTATATGACAAAACCTCGCCCGGGGCGCTCACATTCCGGGTAGTCCGGAGCCGGTTGAGAATCGGGATTGAACGAAGCTGCCGATGGGCGCATCGCTGGCCTGCCGGCCACGACCCAATCAGCACCCTCACTGCGGTGCGCCGGCGAACAGGATTTCGCCGTCGCCTGTCGCCGGCCAATCCCTGATGGTGCGGTCATCGCCGCCGGTGAGCAGCGTACCGTCGAGGGCGAAGGCGACGGCGTAGATCGGGCCGGTGCGGCTGTCGAACATGGCGGTCTGGTTGCCGGTGTCGACATCCCACAGCCGCGCGGTGCCGTCGAGCGAGCCGGAGGCCAGGCGCTTGCCGTCGGCCGACAGCGCCAGCGCGTAGACGGTGCCTTCGTGGCCGTCGAAGCGGCGCACCTCCCTGAACGTGTCGAGGTCCCAGAGCTTGATCATGTAGTCGCCGCTGCCGGTGATGACGTGATGGCCGTCGGCGGTGAAGACGGCGCCGTAGGTGCCCTGCTCATGGCCGTGCCAGCTGCGCAACTGCTTGCCGCTTTCGACGTCCCAGAGTTTCAGCGTGCCGTCGATGGAGCCGCTCAGCGCGCGCGTGCCGTCGGCCGAGATGGCAACCGTGCTGATCGGCCAGTCGTGCCCGGTCATCACATGCAGCGCGGATTTGTTGACCAGGTCCCAGACGATGACGTTGCCGGTGTCGTGGCCGCTGACGGCGCGCTTGCCGTCCTGGCTGATTGCCAGCTTGCGGACACCGCCATTCTGCCCCGACGAGAACACGTGCAGCACCATGAACAGGGCCGTGCGCGCCATGTCCTTGTGCTCGCCGAGATTGCGGATCAGTCTTTTGCCGGCAATGTCCCAGAGCTTGATCATGTGGTCGGTGCTGGCGCTCATGATGTCGCGGCCATCGGCTGACACGGCGAGCCAGACGACGGCGTCGCGGTGACCGTCGGGCTCGGTCGGCAGCGGCGGTTCGGCCGGCGGCAATGGCGCCACGGTTTCCGGTGGTGAAGGAAGTGCGGGCGGTGACGCCGGAGCCGGTGGCGGAGCTGCTTCCGGTGGCGGGGTCGCCGGAGCAAGCGCGACTGCGGGCGGCTGTGCCGGCGCTGAAGGCGGTTGGACCGGAGGCTCGGGCGGGTTGGTTGCCTGTACGGGTGGAGTTGGCTCAGGCGGGATAGCGACCGGCGGCGAACTCGGCGGAGTTGGCGGCGCCGCCAGGTCCGGCGGAACACTGGCGATATCCTGACCCTTCGGCTCGGCCTTGGGTTCCTTCGGGGCGGCCACCTCGCCGCCCGGAGCGGAGCGATGAACCAGCCATGGGCCGAATCGATCGGCCAGCAGCGCCAGAACGACAAGCGCCGGCAGAACCAGGAAAACTTGCCGCAGCCGCGGCCTGCCGGGGTTTTGCACCTCCGCCGCTCGGCCGAACAGCGGTGCTCCGGACAGGTGGGCCGAACCGCGCGGCAACAGGCCGGCAAAGAACAACAGCGCCCCGACTACACAGACCGCGCCCGCTACCAAAAAGGCCACGGAGCGCATGGACGCGAAGGATGCCGCGATGCTTGCGTCGCCCTGCGCCAGACGCTGCATGGCGAAGCAACCGACGCCGATAACCAGCAAGACCAGCGCGAGCAGCCTGTCGGCACCCCTGTTCATTGGCTTTCTTCCCCAGGCCGCGTGCTGTGCGGCCGCCCTGTCACGAAACTAGCAACGAAACGCGTAACGCAAAATGCCAAGTATGAAAGTGGCTGACATCACGCTGCTACTTCAATTCCACCCACACCGGCGCGTGGTCGCTGGCGCCGTCCTCGCCGCGAACATCGCGATCGATGCCGGCAGCAGTGAGGCGGCGAGCCAGTTTCTTCGACAGCAAAATGTGGTCGAGCCTCAAGCCGGCGTCACGCGGCCAGCGGTTGCGGCGATAATCCCAGAATGTGTAGAGCGTTTCCTTCGGATGCTTTTTGCGCAACGCATCCGTCCAGCCCTGATCGAGCAACCGCTGGAACGACGCGCGGCTTTCCGGCTGCACCAGGGCATTGTCGTCATAGGAGCGGGTGGCGTAGATGTCGCGCGGCTCGGGCACGATGTTGTAGTCGCCGACCAACGCCACCGGCAGGTCGGTGTCGAACAGCTGTTCGGCATGTGCCTCCAGCCTTTCATGCCAGGCCAGCTTGTACTGGAATTTCGGCCCCGGCTGCGGGTTGCCGTTGGGCGCATAGAGGCAAGCGATGACGACACCATTGACGGCCGCCTCGATGTAGCGGCTCTGCTTGTCGGCATCGTCGCCGGGCAAGGCGTCCGCGGTCAGCACCGGCTCCGATCCTCGCGCCAGTATGGCGACGCCATTCCAGGTCGGCTCACCTTTCCACACCGCGCCATAGCCGGCGTCTGCCAACGCCGTGCGCGGAAACTGCATGTCGCGCGCCTTCAGCTCTTGCAGGCAGACGACGTCTGGTTTGGCTGACGCCAGCCATGCCAGCAGGTTTTGAAGCCGGCTGTTGATGTTGTTGATGTTGAACGAGGCCAGTTTCATTTTCTGACGCCGAAGGCGCCCCTCGTTTCGTCATCCTCGGGCTTGACCCTGGCGTCCATGCCGTGCCCTCTGCCGTGGAACTCGGCAGGGCAGAATTCTTGACCGTTGCTGCTCTCAAAAGTCACGGCATGGATCCTAGGGTCTGCGCGCGTCGCTTCGCTCCTTGCTTCGCCCTAGGATGACGAAGCCGATGGCCAGGCCTTCACCGTCTCCGCCAGCGTCTTCAGATGATCCGCCGTCGAAAAACCGGAAATCGCCTTGCGCGGCTTCAGATCGTGGTCGCCGTCCTCCAGCCAGACCACTTCGATCTTGTCGGAGAGACCGTAGCTTGCGACCTCTTCCCTGGTGCCGAATTCGTCGCGCGTGCCCTGAAAGATCAGCGTCGGCGTCTTGAGAGCGGCGAGATGTTTTGTCCTGAGTTGCTCGGGCTTGGCCGGCGGATGGAAGGGATAGCCGAGGCAAATGAGGCCCGAAATCTCGCCCTTGGCAAACATTTCGTCGGCGACCATCGAGGCGACGCGTCCGCCCATCGACTTGCCGCCGATGATGAGCTTCCCGGTGACGCCCTTGGCCCTGAGGTCGGCGATTGCCTTGATGTATTCCGGGTTCACCGTCTCGGCGCGGGGCGGCGGCTTGCGCTGACCGTAGCGGCGCGCCGCCATATAGTGGAATTCGAAGCGCGCGACCTGGAAGCCGGCGGTGGCCAGTGCCTGGGCCGTGGCGGTCATCGAAGGCGAATCCATCGACGCACCGGCGCCGTGAGCCAGCAGGATGGTGACGGAGGCGGTGTCGAAGCCGTCGAAGAGGAAGGTGGTCATACGAGCTCCAGCGTTGGTGACCCCTTCTCCCCTTGTGGGAGAAGGTGGCCGAGCGCAGCTCGGTCGGATGAGGGGTGCTCCAGGGAAGGCCAGCGTCTCATTCCTTCCAACACCCCTCATCCGTCTCGGCGCTAGCGCGCCGATCCACCTTCTCCCACAAGGGGAGAAGGCAAGAACTCACCCCGCCGTCCGTGCCAGCTGCAAATCCACGAACTGTATCCCCTTTTGCGCCGTGCGCGCCCATTCGGAGTCGGCGTCGAGTTCGAGGTAGCGCACCCAGTTCCGCCGGGCTTCGGCCAGATTGCTGGCATCGAACTCCAGACGGGCAAGATTGAACACCGGATCGGCATAAGTCTTGTCGAGGGCGATCGCTTTCTGCAGGTGCCGGCGCGCCGAAGCCACCTTGCCCTGATCGCTCATCAGGCCGGCGAGGTTGAACCACGCCTCGACGAAGGCCGGGTCGAGCTTTATCGCCCTTGCATAGTCATGAGCGGCCTCGCTGACACGGCCGGCGCCGCGCAGGCAGTTGGCGCGGTTGAAGGCGGCGATGGCGTCGCTCGGATCGATGCTGAGGCAGCGCTGGTAAAGGGCCGCGGCGGCGTCGTGCCGGCCCTCCTCTTCCGCGCTTTCAGCCTCGGCGAACAAATCCTCCAGCGTGTCGTCGCCGGCGCCACTGCCGAGATCGAACAGTAGCTGGCCGTCGAGTTCGCTTTGGCCGCCTTCGAGATAGATCGCATCCGGCCGGCCATGTTGCGAGCCGACATTGAGCGATTTGGCGGTGAGCGAGGCGACCGGGCCGGAACGATGCACCGAGCGCGCGATGGCGCCCCATGATCCGCCGCCGGCGACCAACCCGGCATATTTGCGGGCCAGGATCAGGTCGCGGAAGGAGTACGGTTCTGAATCATGCTCGAAAGCGTCGAACAGGCTGAGCAGGTCGAGATCGGCGCCCGACAGTTTCGACTGGTCGATGAGCGATTGCCTGGACAGCGAAGACGCCTCCGGCGCCTTCATCAAGCCGAGCAGCCGCAGAAAGCCGTTTTCGCTGAGGAGTGTGCGGCCGGCGGCGCGCTCGGCTGCGACACGGCGCTCTATCTCGACATCGCCACCCTTTGCCATACCCGCCTTGGCGAGCTGCGTGCGCCCGAACACGACATGGCTGGTGCGCCTGGTGACGCCGCGCCGCAACTGGCCGTGCCGGCGCTCGACCTCGCGCGCGGCGAGCCGCAGCGGAAACGCCGCCAGCGCGCCGATGGTGCCGAAGACGGCGCCCGGGATTATACCGGTCGGCGCCGTCACCCCTTGCTCTTGCCGACGGCCTTGAGCAGGTTGGCCTTCAACGGGTTTTCCTTGGCACCGGCCTTTGCCTTGGCGGCTGGCTTCTCAGCTTCGTCGGCCTTGCTCTTCGACTTGGCCGGCGGCTTGGCCGACTGCGACAGGCTCGCCTTCAGCGCATCCATCAGGTTGATGACATTGCCGCGTTCGGGGGCTGCCGCAATGATCGGCTTGTGGCCTTTGAGCTTCTCTCGGATCATCGTCATCAGGGCGATCTCGTAGCGATCCTCGTAGTTCTTCGGGTCGAAGGTGGTTTCCTTCTGCTTGATCAGCGCTTCGGCCAATTGCAGCATTTCGGGGTCGGGCTTGCCGGCCGGGATGTTGCCGAAATATTCAGCCGTGCCACGCACTTCGTTCGGATTTCTCAAGGTGCAGACGAACATGCCGTTCTCGCGCGCACCGATCGTCACCACGCGCTCGCGGCTGGACAGGACAAGGCGGGCAATGGCGAGTTTGCCGGACTTGCGCATGGCTTCGCGCAGCACGGCGAAGGTCTCTTCCGCCATGGCGCCATCCGGCGCCATATAATAGGGCGCGTCCTGGTAGATGACGTCGACCTCGTCTTCATCGACGAAGGCCTCGATGTTCATCGTGTGGTTGGATTCGATACGCACCGCTTCGAGGTCGGCATCATCGATGATGATGTACTGCTTGTCCTCGTACTCGTAGCCCTTGACCAGATCCGAACGCTCGACCAAGCCGAGTTCAGGGTCGACCGGCTTCATGTTGATGCGGTTGTGTGTCTTTTTGTGCAGCTGATTGAACGTGATGCGCTCGCTGGTCGTCGTTGCCGGATAGAGCCGAACCGGACAGCTGACGAGGCTGAGCTTGAGGTAACCTTTCCAACTTGCCCTGGGCGCCATGATCTACTCCTACGCGGCCATGCACTGACATTTTGCTTGAGCATGACCTTGTCCGAAAACCGGTTCCCATCATGCTCTTTGCAGCGCTTTTCGTCCGAAGGACGATTGGCGCCGAGGAAATCCTACACCGACCCCGCACGATACAGGCAAATCCCTAGCGAAATCTTCCGGTCGCCTTGGAGGTCCAAGGTCGAGAATAATTCAAATTGTCCGAAGCGTCGATGGACTTGGGTTCCTCGCCCCCGCTTTGGCGGGGGAGAGGAACCTAGATCTTCACGGTCGGCAAATCCCTCGCGAAATCCTCCATGTCCGCCCAGGGATCGCCCGACCTCGCCAACAGCCCCGGCAGCGAGGAGTAGTTCAGATCCTGCGGCGCATCGATCGTCTCCAGATCGCTCCAGCTCACCGGCGTCGAGGCCGGCAGGTTGGTGCGGGCGCGCAGCGAATAAGGAGCGGCGGAGGTGTGGCCGCGCGCGTTGCGGTGATAGTCGATGAAGATGCGGCGCTTGCGGTTTTCCTTGCCCATGGTGGTGGTGAAGGTGTCGGGCGCGCTGGCCGCCAGATGGGTCGAGATCGCGCTGGTCGCCTGGTGCAGCTTCTTCCAGTTCTGCTTTTGCGTCACCGGCACCGTGATGTGGATACCGCTGCCGCCCGAGGTCTTGGCGAACGGCACCAGCCCCAGCTTCTCCAGTTCGCCCTTGATGTGGACGGCGGCCTCGACCACTTCGCGCCAGGCGATGCCCTCGCCCGGATCGAGGTCGAAGACGATCAAATCGGGCTTGTCGAGGCTGGTGCGGTGCGTGCCCCAGGTGTGGAACTCGACGACGCCGAACTGCGCCAGCGCCAGATAGCCCTTGGCGCCCTCGACCGACAGGAAGGATTTGGTCTCGCCTTCGGAATTGACGGTATCGAACGTCACCACCGAGGGTGGCATTCCGGTGAAGGCGTGACGCTGGAAGAAGCAGTCCTTCGGCAGGCCGGTCGGGCAGCGCACCAGCGACACCGGGCGACCCATAATGTGAGGCAGCATGAAATCGCCGACCAGCGCGTAGTAGACGGCGATGTCGAGCTTGGTCGGTCCGGTCTTGCCGAACAGCCGCCGCTCCGGATTGGTCACCCAGATGGTGGCGAGATCGGCCTCGGCGATCAGCCGCTTGCGCTTCGGTGACACCGGCGTCGACAGGCCGACATCCCTAAGTCCGCGAAACACGCCGTGGCGCAGCGAATTGTCCGCCGTGCGGTTGGCATAGTGGATGCGGGCCGACAGCATTGGCCGCACCCATTTCATCTCGCGCATGATCTCGCGTGGCACAGCCTCGGGTGGCGTCGCGCCATCGCGCAGCGGCTCCAGCCTTGCCAGCAATTCCGCTGCCGTCGCGGCGTCGAAGCCGGTGCCGACCTTGCCGCGATAGTGCAGTTCGCCATCCTCGAATTCGGCCATGCCGAGCGCGGCCAGCCCTTCGGCCGCGTCGGAAACGGTGTAGCCGGCGATGACGAAGTCATCCTTCAGCAGCGCCTTGACCTTGGTCCAGCTCTTGGTGCGGCCGCTCTGGTAGGTCGCGTTGGCGCGCTTGGAGACGATACCTTCCAGCCCGTGTTCGGTCGCCTGGTCGTAAAGCCCCTGCCCGTCACCCTCGACATGATCGCTCAGCTGGATAGCGGAGTTGGCGCCGAGACCGGCGAGCAGTTCGGCGAGTAAGGTCTTGCGCTTTATCAGCGGCGTCTTGCGCAGGTCCCAGCCGTCGAGATGCAGCAGGTCGAAGGCATAGAAATGCAATTTGGAGCCCGCACCCGCCGACAGCGCATCCTGCAGCAGCGCGAACCGGGAAATGCCCTTCTCGTCCAGCACCATGATCTCGCCGTCGATGATCGCCTGGCTGAGAGGAAGGCGCGAAAAGGCCTGCGGCAGGTCGCCATAGCGCTTCGTCCAGTCGATGCCGCCGCGGGTGATCAGGCGCACCTCGCCATTGGTGACATGCGCCATGGTGCGATAGCCGTCGAACTTGATCTCGTGCAGCCAGAGCTCGCCCGTGTCCTCCAACGGCCCGCCCGGTGGCTTCGGCACCTGGGTTGCGAGTTGCGGCTCGATGCGCGACGGCGGATCGCCTTTCACCGCGCCGGGCAGAGCGCCAGGTTTCAGCGAGCCGGGACTTGGCGGCAGGCGCGCCGGCTTTTTTGGCGGCGCCACCAGTTCCTCGATGCGCTTGCCGGATTTCACGCTCTCCGGCCGGGCTTCCAGGATATCGAGCTTGGGATCGGCGGCGAGGTCGCGCTCCTTGAACAGCAACCAGTTCTTCTTGTTCTCGTCCTCGCCGGGCTTTGGCTTCAGCCGGGTCAGCATCCAGCCGCCGTTGAGTTTCTCGCCGGCCAGCCGGAACTTGAAGGCGCCGGTGCGCAGGCTCTTTTCGACATCGTCCATCGGCGCCCAGGTGCCGGTGTCCCAGACGATCATCGGCCCGCCGCCATATTCGCCTTCGGGAATGACGCCTTCGAAGTCGATATATTCGAGCGGATGGTCCTCGGTCTCGACGGCGAGCCGCTTGTCGGCCGGGTTGAGCGAAGGCCCGCGCGGCACCGCCCAGCTTTTCAGCACGCCGCCAACCTGCAGGCGCAAATCGTAGTGGTCGGCGGTGGCGTGATGCTTGTGGACGACGAAGCGGTTGCCGTCGCCTGAAACCAGCCCGCCCGCCGGTTCCGGCGTCTTCGAAAATTCGCGCTTGGCGCGATAGGCTTTGAGCTTGGTGGTCATGTCCGCATGCTAGGCGGGATGCGGCGGCTGCTCAATCAAATGGCAGCTCAATCGTCGGTGGCCGGCGTCAGGTCGAGCTCGGCCGGGGAAAGGCCGCCCTGAAGCTGGCTCAGCCGGAATTCGTCGACCCAGTAGGCCTCGCCGTCGACCAGCACGCGGGCCGAGTAGACGCCGCCGGAAAAGCTTTGTGCGGTGACGTACACCTTGTGGCGGTCGAGCGCCTTGCGCACCGCGGCGCGCTTGGAATTCTGGCTGGAAGTAGGACTGACCATGCGACGCTCACCCACAACAGCCGAAGGATATAACGGCTACCTAAGGATGCTGGAGATCAGGTGCTCTGTCAATTTTGACTGCTTGTCGGCGTCAGGCAGCCTTCCGCTGTATCAGACTGGCCAGAACGGTGCGCATTCCCGAATACGATGGGCCGCCAATCTTCACTTCCCAATCTGTGTTGCGTTTCCGAGGGTGCTTCACGCTCCGCAACGCTGCGCGGAATGCGTCCGGGTCAACACCTACAGTTCGAGCCATATCTTCGGCGGTTGTGCGATTGGCGATCATGTCGTCTCCTATGCTTTCCGTCATGCATATAGGGCTTTTGCGCAACTCGACCAAGGAATTAGGGCGTTTGCCCTGATTTCAAGCTGAGACACTACCTTTATTCGGCCGCCAACTCGCGCCGCGCTCTCACCCTACCGCGGTAGATCTTCGGTGCGCTGCCGGTGGTGCGCTTGAAGGCGTTGGAGAAGGCGCTGTCGGAGGAATAGCCGAGCCGCCGGGCGATGCCGGAGACGGCAATGTCGTCCTCGCGCAGCGCCCGTTCGGCGAGCCGCATGCGCCATGGCGTGAGATAGGCGAGCGGCGCCACACCAGCCACCGCCTTGAAATGCAGCGCGAAGCTGGTGCGCGACATGGCGGCGGCAGCCAGTTCGCTAAGCTGTCAGGCGCGGCCGGGCTCCCTGGCGTGAATGCCCTATGCGATCGATGCGGAATTCGCCGAGCGTCTCTGGAAGTTGGGCGAGCGGCTCCTATAACTCCATCTACCCTCCCGGAGATCACAGACAATGACATTGAGAACACGCAAACTCGGCAGCCAAGGGCTGCAGGTCTCCGTGATTGGCCTCGGCTGCATGGGAATGAGCCAGTCCTACGGGCCGGCCGACGAGGCGGAATCGATCGCCACCTTGCACCACGCCATCGAACTCGGCTGTACCTTCCTCGACACGGCGGAAGTCTACGGCGCCTATGCCAATGAAGAATTGCTCGGGCGAGCGCTGAAGGGCCGGCGCGATGCGGTAACCCTTGCCACCAAATTCGGCTTCCGCATCGAAAACGGCAGACAGGTCGGCACCGAGCGTGACAGCCGGCCTGAGCATATCCGCGAGGCGCTGGAAGGCTCGCTTAAGCGGCTCGGCACCGACCATGTCGACCTCTACTACCAGCACCGCGTCGATCCTGCGGTGCCGATGGAAGACGTCGCCGGCACGATCAGCCGGCTGGTCGCCGAGGGCAAGGTGCGGTTCTTCGGCCTGTCGGAGGCAGGTGCGGCCAACATCGCCCGCGCGCATGCCGTGCATCCGGTGTCGGCGCTGCAGAGCGAATATTCGCTGTGGGAGCGCAACCTGGAGCCGGAAATCATCCCGCTGCTTAAGAAGCTTGGCATCGGCCTGGTGCCATTCGCGCCGCTCGGCCGCGGCTTCCTCGCCGGCGACGTCAAGCGCGCCGAGGAGTATCCCGAAGGCGATTTCCGGCGCGGCGATCCGCGCTACCAGGGCGCCAATTTCGACGCCAATGTCGCAGCCGCCACCGCTGTGCAGGAGGTGGCCAGCGCCAAGCGGGTAAAGCCTGCGCAGATCGCGCTGGCCTGGGTGCTCGCCAAGGGCGACGGTTTCGGCATCGACATCGTTCCAATCCCAGGCACCAAGCGGAGGAAGTATCTCGAAGAAAATGTCGCCGCGGCGGCGATCACGCTCGACGCGGCCGAGATGGCCGCTCTCGACGCGGCGCTGGCACCCGGCAAGGTCTCGGGCCCGCGCTACAATGAGCGGGTGATGACGACGATCGACCGCTAGGGCGCCCTCTTTCGCACCCATGCGCGGCTCTTGATTGCCGGCGCGATCTTGGCATGATCATCGCAATGACCCAGATCAGAACCATGACCGCAAGAGACGTGCCGTCGGTATCACGGTTGTTGGGCGAATCCTGGCGCCGCACCTATTCACCGATCATGGGGCCCGAGACCACCGCGCGGCTCTCGGACGACAAGCATGCGCCCGCGCGGCTGGCCGCTGAATTGCTGGATGACAACAAGATGTCCTTCGTCGCCGAACGACCGGACGGTTCGATCGCCGGCTATGCGATGGCGGCGATGGACGATCGCGGCGACGTCCTGCTCGACCGGCTGCATATCGACAAGACCGAATTCGGCAGCGGGCTCGCCACCGACCTGCTGCACGCGGTACTCGCCGCCCATGCCGGGATTCCCAGCATTGCGCTGGAAGTGATCGAAGGCAACGACCGGGCGATCGCCTTCTACCGCAAGCACGGCTTCGAAGCGGTCGAGCGCCGGCCGGCCGCGCACGGCGTCGGCGGCCATGCCTCAGTGATAATGCGCAGGCTGCTGTCGAGGGCGTAGAAATGAGGCCCTACTGAAACCCCATCGCCGGCACCACCGGCCCGTCCTCGTCGTCCGGCATATCGAGAATTTCGATCAGCCGCGCCACCTTCGTTCCCGGCAAGGGGCGGCCCTCGTTGACCAGCGCCTCGTCGGCACCGAGCCAGGCGAAGGCCTCGCGCAGTTCTTCAAGGCTGGCGTCGGTCAGCGCGATGTCGGCAATGACCGCCTCGTCTACCGGCCCCAACACCGAAATGATGTCGTCGCGTGTCATGGTCACCTCCATGCAAGGTGCCGGCCTGTCGTCGAGATGACGCCGGGATCCGGCATCCAGCCGGCGGAGCTCGAAAACCGCCGACAGAGCAGAATCTGGGTCTTGTTTTCGACCAGACAAGGTGAACGCGCGGCTTTTGCCGTCAGACACCCGAATGCGGATCGATGCCGTAGACATGTACGGGGTAGCCGGGACCGATGGTATCCGCCACCCGACCCATCCAGGCGAGGACCGCCGGAAAATCCGCCAGCGCATAGCCGCAATCTTCGGCCAGGTGGCCGTAGGCATAGACGGCGATGTCGGCGATGGTGAGCGTGTCGCCGACAAGGAACGGCGTGTCGGTCAGGCTGCGCTCCAGCGCGGCGAGCGTGCGGGCGCCGGCCTCGCGCTTGGCCGTGACCATAGCCTGGTTGCGCTCCAGCCTTCCGGTCAGCGTCCAGAAACGCAGCGAGCCGATGACCGGCTCGACATGGTACTGTTCGAAGAACAGCCATTGCATGATCTTGGCATTGACATAGCGGTCGGCCGGCAGAAACGGCGTGCCTTCGGCGAGGTAAATGAGGATCGCATTCGATTCAGCAATCGCGCGGCCATCCTCTAGCTCGAGCACCGGGACGGCGCCGGCCGGGTTGAGTTTCAGAAAGGCGTCAGTATGGCTCTCGCCCTCGAAGATCGACACCAGGCGGCTCTTGTAGGGAATGTCGAGCAGCCCGAGCACGACCCTCGCCTTCCAGCCGTTTTGCGATGGCAGGTAATCATGAAGCGTGAGCATGGCTGTCCCTTTCGTGCGACCAGCATAAGTTTGCACGCCGGCCGCGTAGTGGCCACCCGTTTCCCGCGACGGGGTCGCGGGTCAAGCCACGCGCTTCGAAGCCGGCGGGACAGCGCCCCTCTGACCCGGTCTCAGCCGAGCTTCGCCAGCTTTGCGGCGTGACGGATGGCCTGCGCGGCATCAGGGTTGGTCACGGGATAGCCGGCGATGAAGCGGTCGACCGAAAACTCGGGGAATTCTGCGTGGAGCCGAGCGGCAAACACGGCGGCCTCCGAGCCATCCCCGACCGCCGTGTGCGCCAGCGTCAGGAACATCAGGATGTTGGGGGAATCCGGCGCGCCCCTGCGCAGCGATGCGATGGCCTCGCGATGCCTGCCGGCGGCGAACAGGATGCGGCCCTGCATGCCGAAATACCAGGACGGCGCCAGCGGGTTGAGGCGCATGGCGCGTTCCATCAGCGGGATCGCCTCGGCCGGATCGCCAGTGACCAGGGCCCTGCTGCCGGCCAGCAGCGCCAGCGTGTCGGCATGGTTGGCACCGTATTCGAAAGCGCGCTGGTAGGCGCGCTCCGCCGCATCGAGATCGCCAAGGCATCCCATGAGGTCGCCCAGGCAGGTTTGAGCGCTGCAGTCCATAGGGTCGAGTCGGAGCGCATTTTCGACCGCCCCCCGCCACCTTTCGATCGCCCCTTTCAGATCGCCGCCGAAGCCGTGGCAGGACTGGATCGAATAGGCGTAAGCGAGCTCAATCCAGCCCCTGACCAGGCCGGGATCGAGCTCGAGCGCGCGTGACAGCAGCCGGATCGCCGCCGCATTGCCTTCGCGGCTGAAGGTGTTGTGCTGCTCGACACCAAGCAGATAGAGGTCATAGGCGCGCAGGCTGGCGGGCGGCTTGCGGCGAATGGCGTTGCGGCCGACGGTAGCAATCGCTCCACCACATCCAGCCAGCACGTTGATGACGCTTTCGGTCAGGCTATCCTGCAAGGCGAACACATCCTCCAGCGGGCGATCGAAGCGATCGCTCCACAGGCTGACGCCGTTCTGAGCGTCAGCCAGTTCGATCGTCAGCCGGACACGCCGGTCGTCCGCGCGCAGCTGACCGGAGACGACATAGGTAGCGCCGAGCGCCTTGCCGTCGGCAATGAAATCGGCGGGGGTGCTGCCCAACGCTTTCATGGTGTGGAAAGCGATGACCGGCAGATCGGCGTAGCGCGCCAGGTCGATGGCGATGTCCGATGACAGGCCATCGGCAAAGCGACGCCAGCGCTCCTCGGCGTTCAGGCATTCGATCGGAAACATGGCGAGCACCGGCAGAGCCTCGGCCGGCGAACGCGCAAGCACGGCGGCGCCATTGATGTGCGACGCAAGCGCGATCTTGTTGTTGACGCCGAGCTTGTCATAGATCGCGGCGAGATGGGTGCGGACCGTCGAAGGGGCGATGAACAGCGCCTCGCCGATCTCGCGATAGGTCAGGCCCGAGGCAAATTTTTCCGCCACCGCACGCTCGCGGTCCGATAGCGCGCCAGCCGGTGAAGACGTCGCAATGCGGTTCATGGCAATTTTCCTGTCATCGGATCGGCACGATTTCAACTGCAGCTGCAGCAAAATACTACAAATGCAGGACCCCAAACACCGCATCTGGCCGATGGCGCGATCGCCGTCTGAGGCCGAAGCTTCTCGCATGCCCTCCGAACAGGGCCCTTCATGCCGAGGAGCAAAGCGATGAGAACCATGCTGACCACCGTATCCGGGCTTTACGATGCCGTGCAGTTCGACCTTCGCCAACCGCCGGCCAGCGCGACCAGCCGCTCTGAGCGCCGGCTGGGCCTGATCGGCCTGATTACCACATGGTCCGAGCGTGCCCTGTTTCGCGAGGAGCTGGCGCTGATGGCGAGGGACACGCCCGAATTGATCGACGACATCGGCCTGACCATGGAGCAGGTCGAGATCGAGCTTGCCAAGCCGTTCTGGCGGCGATGACATCTGGAGCAGACTTGCCCCATGAAGCGTGCGCATGGTCTTTCCTTTCGCTGCGGTCGCCGCCTGCTTTGCATGTGGCCTAACAGCAGCCACCCGAATCCTGCGATATCAGCGCGCTGAAAGAATAAAATATACGCGCGTAAAGTTTCGTTGACTTCGCCATCGCTGCGATTTACCCCGGCAACAGGCTTGGACGGCCATGCCCACGGGCAGTCGGGTGGAATGAGGAGGAAGCATGAGCCTTTCGCGCCGCAGCGAGATCGCCGCCGAGGCCGTGGGGCCGACGATTGTGGCCGGCGAAATCCTGGTCGAGATCATGGCGACCGAACGGGGTTTTGGCTTCCTCAAGCCGCAGACACTGACAGGGCCATTCCCTAGCGGCGCGCCAGCAATCTTCATCGATCAGGTCGCACAACTGGGCGGCGGCGCCGGCATTATCGGCTGCATCGGGCGTGACGATTTCGGCACGCTCAATCTGGAGAGGCTGAAGCGCGACGGCGTCGATGTTTCGGCTGTTGATGTCAGCGACCGCTACCCCACCGGAAGCGCGTTCGTGCGCTACCGGCCCGATGGCAGCCGCGACTTTGTCTACAACATCGCCGAATCCGCCGCCGGCCAAATCCGCCTCACCCCCGCTGCACGTCTGCTGGCGGATAGAGCCGGCCATCTGCACATTATGGGGTCGACGTTGTCGGTGGCCGGGCTGAGGGAAATCGTCACTTACGCCGCGCAGGCAGTGCGCGCCCGCGGCGGTTCGACCTCCTTCGACCCGAACATGCGCAAGGAGTTGATTGACGGTGCCGACGGCGCGCTGTTTTCAGCACTGGCCGATGATGCCGACCTGCTGCTGCCGTCCGGCGGCGAATTGCTGGCCGCGGCCGGCGTCGATGACGAGCAACAGGCGGTGACGGCGCTGTTTGCCAGAGGCGTCGGCGAGATCGTGCTGAAGCGCGGCGCCGACGGCTCGTCCTGGTTCGGCGCCGATGGTACCCGGATCGACTGCGCGGGTTTCCACGTCGAAGAAGTCGACCCGACCGGCGCCGGCGATTGCTTTGGCGCCACGTACCTGACCTGCCGACGCCAGGGGATGGAGCCGGGCAAAGCACTGCTCTATGCCAACGCCGCCGGCGCCCGCAACGTCACGCGGCAAGGCCCGATGGAAGGCGTTGCGGGCTTCGACGTGCTTGACCAATTCATCGCAGGCACTGCGAGGCGGACATGAGCCCGCTTGCAGGTCTCGCCGCCGCGCGCAGAAACGGATCGCCCTACGGCATCACCTCGATCTGCTCGGCCCATCCTGTCGTGATCCAGACGGCGATACGGCGCGCCGTCGCGGACAAGGAAGCCACCCTGCTGATCGAGGCGACCTGCAATCAGGTCAACCAGTTCGGGGGCTACACCGGGATGACGCCGGAGATGTTCGTGGCCTTCGTGCTGAAGATTGCCGGCGAGGAGGGACTGGACGCCTCGCGCATCCTCTTCGGTGGCGATCATCTGGGACCGAACCCGTGGCGCGCCGAGCCGGCAGCACAGGCGATGGACAAGGCCGAAACCATGGTCAGTGCCTATGTCAAAGCCGGCTTCAGCAAGATCCATCTCGACGCCTCGATGGGATGCGCCGGCGAGCCGACTGCACTCGACGACGAAACCATCGCTATCAGGGCGGCGCGGCTGGCCAAGGCGGCCGAGACGGCGGCGCGTGCCACCGGCCGCACCTTGCCGGACTACATCATCGGGACTGAAGTCCCCGCCCCCGGCGGTGTCGACCACACGATCAGCGAGCTGAAGCCGACCGATGCGGCGGCGGCGCGGCGCACGATCGAGATTCATCGCGACATCTTTGCCCGCGAAGGCCTGACGGAAGCCTTTGGCCGTGTTATCGCTGTGGTGGTGCAGCCAGGCGTGGAGTTCGGCAGCCAGAATGTCGTCGCCTATGTGCCGGAAAAATCGAAAGGCCTGACCGGATTGCTCAATGAGCAGCCGTCGCTGGTCTACGAGGCGCATTCCACCGACTATCAGAGCCGCACGGCGCTGACGGCACTTGTCGCAAACGGCTTTCCGATCCTCAAGGTCGGCCCGGGCCTGACATTTGCCCTGCGCGAGGCGTTTTACGGTCTCGACCTGATCGCCTCCGAAATGGTCGCGGATTATGGCGAAAGGCCACTCGCCCGCACCATGGAGCACGTGATGCTGGCAGCACCCGGCCATTGGCACGGCCATTATCATGGCAGCGAAGCGGCCCTCTATCTGCAGCGGCACTACAGCTACAGCGACCGTATCCGCTACTATTGGAGCAACCCCGCCGCCGTCGCCGCTGTCGACCGGCTGCGCAAGGCGCTCACCGACGTGGCCATTCCCGAAACGCTGATACGGCAGTTCCTGCCGACGCTGCCGGCCGGGCTTGGACCAGCCGGCAATCCCGAGGCGATTTTTCATGCAGCGGTCGGCCAGGTGCTGGCGGACTACGACGCCGCTTGCCGGGGCGGTTGAATCCTGCGACGGCTTTGTCAGCCGGCGCGCGCGATGCTAGAGGAAGGGCGTAACCCCTTGGCGGCCCTTTGACATCAGCATGAAACCAGTCGTTTTGTTCGCCCTGCTGGCGGCGTCGCTGCTCGCCTCGCCCGCCCGCGCCGACTGGAAGCCGGTCGAGAAGGTCGAGACCTACGCCATATCAGGCCAGAGCGGGCCCGAACTCTACGCTTCGATCGGCGAAGCGGGCCCTTTGCTGGGCAAAGGCCGCGTCATTGCGCACACCAATTTCAAGCTGACCTGGACCCGGGACTACAAGCCGCAAGGCGGCGCCTGCGTGCTCAAATCGGCGCGGCCGAAACTCATCATAACCTACACTTTGCCAAAGCCGGCCGCGCCGCTGTCGCCCGCCGTGCAGAAGAGCTGGGAGATTTTCGCCGCCGGGCTCGCCGCCCATGAAAAGGTGCATGGCGCAGCCATCGTCGAGATGGTGCGCAAGATCGAAGCGATCAGCGTCGGCATGACCGTCGCCGACGACCCCGGCTGCACAAAGATCAGGACCGAGTTGACCCGGCAGCTTGCCCAGATCTCACTGGCGCAGCGGCAGGCCAGCCGCGACTTCGACAAGGTCGAATTCGGTCCTGGTGGCAATTTGCAGAAGCTGGTGCTGGCTTTTGTGAATGGAGGGTAGTTAGCCGAACTGCCAGTCGTTGCGCCGAGCCTTCGAACGATAAGAGCACCGGCCGCGTGGCCGCTTTACAGGCAGGCTTGGTAGCGCTACCGTCTGCTTGCAGCGCGACCTATTGGGGAATGGGAGACGGTCGCGAGGCGGGAGAGGAGCGGTTTCCTTCGGGGCGTCGCAAGAAGCTGTTCGGGAGGAAATCGATGGCGTCTGTCGCGATCGGCGACGTTTACAAATCGTTCGGGACCGTAGAGGTTCTGCATGGCGTCAGTGTGAACATTAATGACGGCGAGTTCGTCACACTGGTGGGGCCGTCGGGTTGCGGGAAATCGACCCTTCTCAGGATGATCGCCGGCCTGGAAAAGATTTCGCGCGGCCAGATCGCCATTGGCGAGCGTGTCGTCAACAACGTTGCGCCAAAAGAGCGCGACGTCGCCATGGTCTTCCAGAACTATGCGCTCTACCCGCATATGACCGTGGCCGAGAACATGGCGTTCTCGCTAATGCTCAAGGGTGTTTCGGAAGCAGAAAGCGATGCCGGCGTTCAGCGCGCGGCCGAAATTCTGGGGCTGCTGCCATTGCTGACGCGCTATCCACGTCAGCTTTCTGGCGGCCAGCGCCAGCGCGTCGCCATGGGCCGGGCGATCGTACGCGATCCGCAGGTTTTCCTGTTCGACGAACCACTGTCCAATCTCGACGCCAAGCTCAGGGTGCAGATGCGCGCCGAGATCAAGGAATTGCACCAGCGTCTCAAGACCACGACGGTCTATGTCACTCACGACCAGATCGAGGCCATGACCATGGCCGACAAGATCGTCGTCATGCACGACGGCATCGTCGAGCAGATCGGGCCGCCGCTGGAACTCTACGACAGGCCCAACAATCTCTTCGTAGCCAGCTTCATCGGCTCGCCGGCCATGAACCTGATCAAGGGTGAAATCGCAACCGACGGCTCCCCGTCCTTTCGCGGCGCCGGGGGAATTTCCCTGCCGTTGACCGCCGCGCCGGCCGTCGCCAATGGTCATCCGGTGGTGCTGGGAATACGACCCGAGCATCTGCGCCTGTCATCCGATCAGGGCATTCCGGTCACCGTCGTGGTGGTCGAGCCGACGGGGTCGGAAGTGCAACTCATCGGCCGGACCGCCGGCGGTGACGAGATCGTCGCGAATTTCCGGGAACGCCATGACTTCACGCCGGGCGAGACCATACGGCTCGCCGCCGCGCCCGGCTTGATTCATCTGTTCGACGGCAAAACCGGAACACGTTTTGAAACACGTACTGGATGGTAAGGACCGCGCTGCAAGGAAATAAACCGGAGGAGACGACAATGAAATTCACGAGACGCGATGTAATCCGTACGACCGCAGGTGTTGCGGCGGGAGCCTTGGGAAGCCGCTTCGTCGGCTCGCCCGCTTTTGCCCAGGAGGGGCTGAAATACAAGCCTGAGGACGGCGCGAAGCTGCGGCTGCTTCGCTGGTCGCCTTTCGTCTCGGGCGATGAGACTCAATGGCTAGCCAACACCAAGCGGTTCACCGAGGCGACAGGTGTCGAGGTTCGCGTCGACAAGGAAAGCTGGGAGGACATTCGCCCCAAGGCGGCGGTTGCCGCCAATGTCGGCTCCGGCCCGGACCTCATGCTCGTCTGGTTCGACGACCCGCACCAGTATCCCGACAAGCTGCACGACGTGACGGAATTGGGTGAGTATCTGGGTTCGAAATACGGCGGCTGGCACGACGGGCCCAAGCAATATGCGACACGGGACGGCAAATTTATCGGCCTGCCTCTGGCCACGATCGGCAATGCCATCGTCTATCGCGAAAGCTGGGTGAAGGAGGCTGGCTTCTCGGAGTTTCCGAAGGACACGGCAGGCTTCCTCGAGCTTTGCAAGGCGTTGCAGGCAAAGGGACATCCGGCCGGCTTCACACACGGTCACGGCGTCGGCGACGGCAACAACTACGCTCACTGGCTGTTGTGGAGTCATGGCGGCCAGATGGTCGACGAGAGCGGCAAGGTGGTCATCAACAGCCCCGAGACGCTAAAGGCGATCGAGTACGCGCAAGCGCTCTACAAGACCTTCATTCCCGGGACTGAGAGCTGGCTCGACGTGAACAACAACCGTGCCTTCCTGGCCGGCGAACTGGGTGTCATCGCCAACGGCATTTCGGCCTACTACACGGCCAAGACCAACAAGGACAACGATCCGAAACTGGCAGAAATCGCCAAGGACATCCGCACGACCAACCTGCCTATCGGTCCTGTGGGAAAATCCGTCGAACTGTTCCAGGTGACAACGGCCGTCATCTTCAACTACACGCCCTACCCCAATGCGGCCAAGGCCTACCTGCAGTTCATGTTCGAGGATCCGCAAATGACGGACTGGATCACCTCCTCGGCCGGCTATTGCTGCCAGACGCTCAAGGCCTTCGACAGCAACCCTGTGTGGACCGCCGACCCGAACAATGCCGCTTACGCGAAAGCCTCGGCGACGCTGCGTCCCAACGGCTTTGCCGGGCCGCTCGGCTACGCCTCGGCGGCGACCATGGCCGACTATGTCCTGGTTGACATGTTTGCCAAGGCCGTAACCGGCCAGGCGACGCCGCAGGAGGCGATGGAAGAGGCGGAGAAGCGCGCCAACCGCTACTACCGCGTCTGAGAGCACAACCGAGCCGGGCAGCCGCCATCGGCCTGCCCGGCCCGGTTCCTGAAATCGCTTGGCGGCCGCCCGGACCGACCAAGGAGACCTCCTGAGGAAGCCGTCCATGGCAGTGCCGTCCGTTGCCGCCCAGCCGCGTCCGTCGATCTTTTCGCGCCTGTCCGAAAGCCGCAATGCCCTTGGCTTCGGCTTCATGCTGCCGGCCGCGGCGCTGCTCCTGGTTTTCTTGACCTATCCGCTCGGGCTCGGCGTCTGGCTCGGCTTCACCGACGCCCGCATCGGCCGCCCTGGCATCTTCATCGGCACCGAGAACTACCAATATCTGTGGAATGACAACGTCTTCTGGCTCTCCGTCTTCAACACCTTGCTCTACACGATCAGCGCTTCGATCCTGAAGTTCGTGCTCGGCCTCTGGCTGGCTCTTATCCTCAACCAAAACCTGCCATTCAAATCGTTCTTCCGCGCGATAGTCCTGCTGCCATGGGTGGTGCCGACCGTCCTGTCGGCCATCGCCTTCTGGTGGATCTACGATTCGCAGTTCTCCATCCTGTCCTGGGCGCTGCAGCAGATGGGGCTGATCGACCATCGCATCAATTTCCTCGGCGATCCGACAAACGCGCGAGCCTCGGTCATCGCTGCCAATGTCTGGCGCGGCATTCCTTTCGTCGCCATCACACTGCTTGCCGGCCTGCAGACGATCCCGCAGTCGCTTTACGAGGCCGCCACGCTCGACGGCGCCACGCGCTGGCAATTGTTTCGCTATGTGACTTTGCCGCTGCTGACGCCGATCATCGCCATCACCATGACGTTCTCGGTGCTGTTCACCTTCACCGATTTCCAGCTGATCTATGTGCTGACCCGTGGCGGGCCAGTGAATGCCACGCATCTAATGGCGACATTGTCCTTCCAGCGCGGCATTTCCGGCGGCCAGCTTGGCGAGGGCGCGGCAATCGCGGTTGCCATGATCCCGTTCCTGCTGGCGGCGATCCTGTTCAGCTATTTCGGCCTGCAACGCCGCAAATGGCAGCAGGGTGGAAGAGACTGATGGTCATGACCAAGACAGCCACGACCAAGACGACGAAACGTTCGAACATCGACGAAGGCGGCATGGGCTACCTGCAAAGCGTGCCGCGGCGCGTGGTGACGGTCTATCTGCCGTTGCTGGTGTTCATGATCGTGCTGCTGTTTCCGTTTTACTGGATGACGATCACGGCGGTTAAGCCCAATCTCGAAATGACCGACTATGCCCAGTTCAATCCGTTCTGGGTGGTCCATCCGACACTCGAGCACATCCGCTATCTCTTGTTCGAGACATCCTATCCGGGCTGGCTGCTCAACACGATCATCATCTCGACCGCCGCTACGTTCCTGTCGCTGCTGGCGTCGATCTTCGCTGCCTATGCGATCGAGCGGCTGCGATTTTCCGGGGCGCGGCAGGTCGGCCTCGCCATCTTCCTCGCCTATCTAGTACCGCCCTCGATCCTGTTCATTCCGCTGTCGGTGATGGTGTTCAACCTTGGACTTTACGACACGCCCTTCGCACTCATCCTTACCTACCCGACCTTCCTGGTCCCCTTCTGCACATGGCTTTTGATGGGCTACTTCCGCTCCATCCCGTTCGAGCTGGAAGAATGCGCGCTGATAGACGGGGCGAGCCGGTGGCAGATTCTCACCAAGATCGTGCTGCCGCTGTCGGTGCCCGGCCTGATCTCAGCCGGCATATTCGCGTTCACCCTGTCATGGAACGAATTCATCTATGCCTTGACGTTCATCCAGTCGTCCGAAAACAAGACGGTACCGGTGGGCGTGCTGACGGAGCTTGTGCGCTCCGACGTCTACGAATGGGGGGCGCTGATGGCGGGCGCGCTGATCGGCTCGCTGCCGGTCGTCGTGCTCTATTCATTCTTCGTCGAGCACTATGTTTCCTCGATGACCGGCGCGGTGAAGGAATAACGCGCCGGGGTCCATTGGCAGGTAAGCCGATGCGTCAGATGGCACGGATGATGCCGCCGTCGACGCGGATGTTCTGGCCGGTGATATAACCGGCGCCCTCGGAAGCGAGGAAGGCGATGGTCGCGGCAATTTCCTCCGAGGTGCCGTAGCGCTGCATCGGTACGCTGTCGCGGCGCTCCTCGGTGGCCGGCAGGCTGTCGATCCAGCCGGGCAGCACGTTGTTCATGCGCACATTGTCGGCGGCGTAGGTGTTGGCGAAGATCTTGGTGTAGGCGGCAAGGCCGGCGCGGAACACGGCGGACGTCGGGAACATCGGACTCGGCTCAACCACCCAGGCTGTCGAGATGTTGATGATGGCGCCGGCCTTCTGCTTGACCATCTGCGGCGCCACGATGCGCACCGGCCGGATGACGTTGAGCAAATAGACGTCCATACCGGTGTGCCACTGCTCGTCTGATATTTCGAGGATCGGCGCGCGCGGCCCGTGGCCACCGCTGTTGACCAGCACGTCGATGCGGCCGTAGCGCTCGAGCGTCAGGTCGGCGAGCCGCTGCAGATCGTCATTCGACTGGTTGGAGCCGGTCACGCCGAGGCCGCCAAGTTCCTTGGCCAGCGCCTCGCCCTTGCCTGAGGACGACAGGATCGCAACCTTGAAACCGTCGGCTGCCAGGCGCTTGGCCGCTGCCGCACCCATGCCGCTGCCACCGGCCACGACGACTGCCACTTTTTCTACACTCATGTTGATTTTCCTTCGCGCGGGTTGGCCGGCTCTGAAAGCCATGTTTCAGGGGTTCGAGCAATGCTATAACCGGTTTTGTCCCCTGGTTCGAACCAGAAAGCCTGAAATCAAGCTGTAGAAAAACTACTGCATGCCCGAAGCCTTCCTCAGCCTGCCGCCGTTGAATGCGCTGCGCGCCTTCGAAGCCGCCGCACGTCATCTCAACTTCCGCATCGCCGCCGAAGAGCTGAACGTGACGCAAGGGGCGGTGGCGCAGCACATACGCGGGCTGGAAGCCGATCTCGGTGCAAAACTGTTCGAGCGGCTGCCGCGCGGCCTGGCGCTGACCGACGAAGGCCGCGCCTATGTGCCCAACATCCGCCGCGCCTTCGACCTGATCTCGGAGGCCACCTTGCTGTTGCGGCCCGAACCCGCGCGGCTGACGATCAGCGTGACGCCGAGCTTTGCCACCAAATGGCTGATCCCGAAACTGCCCGAGTTCGTGGCGCACAATCCGCTGGTCGATCTGCGCATTCTGGCCAGCGAAAGCCTGTCGAGTTTCCAGGCCGACGGCGTCGACATTGCGGTCAGGCAAGGCCGCCCGCCCTTCGGCGCCGGACTGATTGTGGACCTGTTGTTCCCACAGCAGATCGTCGCCATCTGCAGCCCTTCCCTGCTGCCGACCGGCGCGAATGAGATCGCGCGGACCGATATTCAGCATCACGTGCTGCTGCACGACGCGCACAATCTGTGGCCGGAGTTCATGGAGAATGCGCTCGGCCTGAAGATGGCCACTGAGGCCAAACGCATGCGCTTCAACCAGACCGGCCTGGCGATCGACGCCGCCATCGCCGGCCAGGGCATCGCGCTGGCCAGCCGGTTTCTCGTCGCAGCCGACATTGCCGCCGGCCGGCTGGTGCAGCCGATCCACGCGGAGATGCGCGGCACGCAGGATTTCTATGTCGTAATCCCGCGCAAGCAGCGCCACCCCGAGCCGACGCAAGCCGTGCGGCAATGGCTGCTGGATGAGGGAGATGTTTTGCCGCCTCCGCTGTGAGCGCCGCACATCGAGCGCCTCAGCGTTCAGCCTCTGCGCGCAATGTCAGTCGCCACCGCCTTCGCCTCGCGTCCAATTTCCCTGAGCAGGCCGGTGACCGGATTGTAGAAGCCGACAAGGTAGAGGCCGAGCTCGGAGGAGCGGTCGTTGACGCCGCTGCGCTCCGGTTGCAGCTCCGCCGGAACAAATTTCTCGTAGCCCGGCCGGTAGCCGGTGGCGAGGATGACGGCGTCGAACGCTTCCTGCCTGCCGTTGGCGAACGCAGCGCCGTGCTCGGTGAAGCGCGCAATGTCGGGCGCGATCCTGATGGCGCCTTTGGTGATCGCGTCCACCGTGCCGACATCGATCACCGGGATGCGGCCAACCTCGTCGATCTGCTGCAGGATGCCTTGCTTGGGCCGAACGATGCCGTACTTTTCGAGCTTGCCCAGGGCGAAATCGAGAATGATCGGGAACATCCAGTCGTTCAGCGCCTGCGGCATTGGCCGGCTGGCGATGCCGACCATCTGAATCGGCACGCCGAACAGCTGGCGCGGCACGATATGGACGCCCTTGCGCACCGAAATGGTGGGCTTGGCGCCACCTTCGGCAAGGTCCAATGCGATCTCGGCGCCGGTGTTGCCCATGCCGACGATCAGCACCGAACGGCCGGCAAATGGCGCGGCCCGCGTATAGTCGGCGCTGTGCAGAACTTCGCCCTTGAAGGCCTCGATGGCTGCGAGCCTCGGAACGATCGGCTCGGCATTGTTGCCGCTGGCGACGACGACGTGGCGCGCTGTCAGGCTCTCCGATCCCGTCTCGACCAGAAAGCCGCTGTCGTCGCGGCGAATGGCTTTCACCGTCACCCCGAAGCGCGGGCGCAAATCGAATTTTTGCGCGTAGTCGTCGAGGTAACGGACCACCAGTTCGCGCGGCACGTAGCGCGGATAGTGCTTCGGGAACGACAAGAACGGCAGCGAGGAGAACGACTTGACCGTATGCAGATGCAGCCGCCGATAGTGACGCCTCCAGGCGGGCGCCACCTCCGCGGCTTTTTCGAGGATAACGAAATCCACCCCTGCCCGCTTCAGGCAGGCGCCGACCGCTAGACCGGCGGGGCCGGCACCGACAATCACGACAGTCGTGTCCAAGCGATTCTCCTCCCGCCGGGGCTGGCTGAGGCTATGCGCAGAGGCGCAGGCGGGACAAGTCACCCTTTGCGCAGCATCCCGGCCTTGGCCAGCGTCTTCATGCCATCGGAGAGGTGTTTCTTCAACACGCGCACGGCTTCCGCCGCGTCGCGCTTGCGGCAGGCGGCGAGCAGTTCGCGGTGTTCGGCCTGCGAGACGCCGCGATAGTCGAGGCTGGACAGGAGCATGCGGACATAACGGTCGGCGGCATTGTGGTGCGCTTCGATCAGGCTGAGCAGCCGGGCGTTGCCGCAGGCGCTGTAGAGCGCCAGATGGAAGGTCCGGTTCAGCGCGCCCCAACGGGCGACATCTGGCTCGGCGTCGATGCGGGCGAGCACCTGCGCGGCTTCGTCGAGCTTTTCACCGGCGAGCTTTGGGACAGACAGGTTGAGCGCCTCGCTTTCAAGTAGGTCGCGCAGCGCAAAGATCTCCCTGATCTCGGTGGCGTCCATACGGGCGACATGCGCGCCCTTGGTCGGGTGGATCTGGACGATCCCTTCGGCCTCGAGTTGGCGCAACGCGTCGCGGATCGGCATGCGGCTGAAGCCGAAGCGCAGCGCAAGATCGTCCTGGCGCAGCGCCGTGCCGTCCGCCAAGCTGCCGTCGGCGATCGCCTCGCGCAGCACATTGGCGACCTGTTCGGCCACCGTCTGCGGCCGCTGCACTTCGGCAAATCCACCCATACAATCCCCTCCTTCCAGCTGCTTCAGCGGCTCGTGCTACCAACGTCCTGGGCGCGGTCCTTCATCCGCCTGCCGGCGCGAGACGTCCGAAAGCCAGGCCATCGGCATTTCACCCGTACGCGCACACTCCCAGATTATGATGGAGAGAAGGCCAAAGCTCCTGCCCCGGCGCTCCTCCCCGGTTCTTCGTGGGAGGTAAACGGCAACGCCGACCACAACGACCACCTTACACAACAAACATCAGCTTGCGCGAATATATGGGGAGGAAATCGTGCCGCAAACCGCTTCCGCCACTGGCAGGCAGGGCTGAGGCCACAGCAATTTGCGGGATGGGAAGGATAAGCTAGTGACGCATGATGATAGCGTCACCCGGGCGACGTCGTGTCGATGTAGCCCGGCCATCGCCGCGAAGAGGACGCCAGCGTTGCGCCCTAGCCGAGATGCTCGGCGCGCAGCTTCTTCTTCATCTGCTCAAGGGCAACCTCCCCGCCTGCGGCCAGTTCGTCGGCGATCCTGGCCAGTTCGTTATCGGCGTTGCGGTATTTGCTGCCCCAGGCGCCGAGCGTCGCCAGCACGGGCAGCAGGTCGATGCCCGCCTCGGTCAGCCGGTAGATCGCCTTGAGCTTGTGGGTCGGGTCGTCGCTTTTGGTGACAATGCCCTCATCCTGCAAGGTCTGTAGCCTCTCGGCCAGCGTGCGCGACGAGATACCCTCGTCGGATAGCAGGAACTCCCGGAAGTGCGTCTTCCCGGCGAAAACCAGATCGCGGACGATTAGCAGCGTCCAGCGGTCGCCGAGCAGTTCGAGCGAGAGGCTGATGGGGCAACCGGATCTTTCCCTGGTCGACATTTCTATGGTTCCATTTTTAAATCACTTTACTATTGACACCATTTTCTCCTTGCGTCAATGATTTCAAAAGTAAACCACTTTCCACCTGGACGCCACTTAGATCGAATGAGGAGAACGACGATGAGAAAGCTGATCCTGCAAATGCAGATGTCGGTCGACGGTTTTGTCGGTGCGGCCGGCGACGAGCACTGGCAGCTCTGGGAATGGGGCGGCAATTCACCGTGGGACGACGAATTGAAGCACGATTTCAACGCCGTGTTCGCCGGCATCGACACCATCCTGCTCAGCCGCAAGATGGCCGAAGAGGGTTACCTCACCCACTGGGGCAATGCGGCGAAAAACTATCCGCGCGATCCCTTCTACGCCTTTGCGCAACGCATCGTCGAGGCACGCAAGGTGGTGCTGAGCGACAAGCTCGCGGCATCCCGGTGGGAGCGCACGACGCTTGCCAGCGGCGACCTGCCGCGTGAAGTCAAGGCGCTGAAAGCCGAGGGCGGCGGCGACATGGCGGTATTCGGCGGCGCCGGCTTTGCCTCGGCGCTGATTGCGGCGGGGCTGGTCGATGAGTTCCAGCTGTTCATCAATCCGGCGGCGCTCGGCGACGGCGAGCGGATATTTGATCAGGGCGGCTTCAGAAAACTGCGCCTCGTCGGCTCGAGAGCCTATGCCTGTGGTATGGTGGTGAACCGTTACGCCCTGGCTTGATCTGGTTCAACGTTTGAATCGGTGAACCGCTGCAACTCCTTGTTTTCAAGAGAATTCCGGGCGGGGAACCGCTGGGAGCTTTCCCGGAACTGCTCTAGAAATTGATCTCGACCGAAGCAGCGCTGCGCTTCGCCTGCCCATGAAACACCGCCTCGATGTTGTTGCCGTCGGGGTCGAGCAGGAAGGCTGCGTAGTAGCCGGGATGGTAGGGCCGCTCGCCCGGCGCGCCATTGTCGGTGCCGCCGGCAGCCAAGCCCGCCTTGTAGAAGGCATCGACCATGGCGTTGTCCCTGGCCTGGAAGGCCAAATGATGGCGCCCGGTCAGCTGCCCCCTTGCCGCCCGGCTGTCGAGGCTGGAGATGAACAATTCGTCGGCCCAGAAATAGTCCTCGGCCTCGCCGCCGATCGGAACACCGAGCACCTTGAACACCGCTTCGTAGAAGCGCCGGCTCGCCTTCAGATCCCTGACCACCAGCTGGATATGGTCGATGAGGCGGCCGCGATGCAGCTCCATGAGCGATATCTCCTGTTGAAGATCGCAAACTATAGTCGAGAAGCGCCTCGTCAATTCGGCATGGCATTTTTGTTGCATCGCGACCTGATCCTTTCAGACGGCTTTGCCGCCGCAGCCCCCGCGCCGCCTGCTTTCACGACATCCGGATGGACTTCCGCGCAAACCGGATAAAAAATGCAACCGGATTGTCGGATTCGAAATCCCACCAACGTCCTTCGGACGCAAGCGGCGCAACGGAGCTGGCGCGCCGCATCGAACCGATTTCGGGAGAAGACCATGAACAATTCCTATCGTTGGGTCATCGTCGCGGCGGGCGCGTTGATGACCTGTGTGGCGCTCGGCGCGATGTTTTCGCTGGCGATCTTTCTCGAGCCGATGGCGCTCGACACCAACTGGTCGCGCACCGGTATTTCGAGCGCCATGACGCTGAACTTTCTGGTGATGGGCGTCGGCGGCTTTGCCTGGGGCGCCATCTATGACCGCGTCGGCGCCCGCCCCGTCGTCTTTGCCGGCGCGGTGCTGCTTGGCCTGTCGCTGGTGGTGGCGAGCCGGGCGACGTCACTGCTGGTCTTCCAGCTGAGCTACGGCGTCATCGTCGGGCTGGCGGCCAGCGCCTTCTTCGCGCCGATGATCGCGTTGACCACCGCCTGGTTCGACACCCACCGCAGCCTTGCCGTGTCGCTGGTGTCGGCCGGCATGGGCGTGGCGCCGATGACCATCTCGCCCTTCGCGCGCTGGTTGATCACGGCCTATGACTGGCGCACCGCGATGTTCGACATCGGCATCATGGCCTGGGTGCTTTTGCTGCCGGCCGTTTTCCTGGTGCGACAGCCGTCGGTGGCGGTCGCGGCAGCGGATGGCAGTGCGCCGGCACCTGCCGCGGACGATCCCGGCTTCAGCGTCGGCCAGGCGCTGCGCTCGCCGCAATTCCTGGTGCTGGGCATGACCTTCTTCGCCTGCTGCGCGGCGCATTCGGGACCGATCTTCCACATGGTGAGCTATGCCATGTCGTGCGGCGTAGCACCCATGGCCGCCGTGTCGATCTACAGCGTCGAGGGCCTTGCCGGCCTTGGCGGGCGCGTGCTCTACGGCGTGCTCGGTGACAGGCTGGGCGCCAAGCCGGTGCTGATCGTGGGCCTCGCCATCCAGGCGGTGGTGATCGCCGCCTACCTCGCCGTCGGCAATCTCGAACAGTTCTATCTCCTGGCCATCATTTTCGGCGCCACCTATGGCGGCGTCATGCCGCTCTATGCCGTGCTGGCGCGCGACTATTTCGGGCCGCGCATCATCGGTACGGTGCTTGGCGCCGCCACCCTGCTGTCCAGCCTCGGCATGTCGTTCGGGCCGCTCGCCGGCGGCATGATCTTCGACGCCTATGCCAGCTATTCCTGGCTTTTCATCGGCTCGGCGCTAGTTGGCCTGGGTGCCGCCGGCATCGCCATCGCCTTCCCGCCGCAGCCCGGCCGGGAGCGGCTGCAGCCGGCTTGAAGTCCCCGGTTTCTGCCCTGACCGCGCGGGAATCTGTTTGCCCCATGCATGCGATTATGAAAGGCTTCTGGCCGAAGATACCGCACGCCGGCCAGGCCGGCGTGCTTCCTTGCCAAGTCTGTTCACGGAGGCAGTTGCAGTGGGCCTGGAAGCCGAGGACGCGAGAGGCTGGTCGACCCTGTTGGGAGCCGCGGAGAAAGGCGACATCGAGACCCTCCGCGCCGAGCTGGCGGCGGGAGCTGACATCAACCAGACGGATGAAGGCGGCTGGTCGGCGTTGCATCTGGCGGCCCACAACGCCCGCGGCCCGGTGCTCGAAGCGCTGATTTCGCATCCGCAGATCGACGTGAATTCCAGGAACAAATGGAAGAGCACGCCGCTCAGCCTCGCCGCGGCCAAGGGACACCACGCCGCCATAACGGCGCTGATCAAGCATCCCGACATCGATATCGACGTGCGCGCCGACTATTATGGCCGGACGGCGCTGATCGAGGCGGCAAGGACCGGGCATCTGGATATCGTCAAGCTGCTCGTCGAACACGGCGCCGATGTCAATGCGGCCGACAAGACCGGCCGCAACAGCGCGCTCATCGAGGCGATCAAGGGGCGGCACTATGACGTGGTGCAATATCTGCTGGAAACGAGGAAGGTGAACTTCCTCAACAAGGACATGCGGCTCAATGCCTTGATCTGGGCCGGCAGCACCCGCAATGCCGAGCTCATCGAGACGCTGGAAGCAGCGATCCACGCCTTCTTCGAAGGCAAGTAAGCTCGTCAGATCGCTCCGCCACATTTCTCCCAGCGCGACAGATCACGGCCTAGGTCGGCGACAACGCGATCCCTTCGACAGCCAGGATGCGTGTCCTGGCGCTGCGAAAGCGGATCTCCTTCAGACGCTCGTATTCCGGCGAGTCATACCAGGCCGAAAGCGATGCCATGTCGGGAAATTCGATGATGACGAGGCGGTGCGGGTGCCAGTCGCCCTCGAACACCTTGGTCACGCCGCCGCGCGCGAGATAGCGGCCGCCGTAGCGCTCCTCGGTGGCCGGAACCTCACGCCTGTATTGATCGAATACGGCCGCGTCGGTGATATCGACATCGGCGATAAGATAGGCCGCCATCCCGTGTGTCCTCCCTGTTTGCCAATCGTCCCTTCTCAAATTGCCTTGCACATCATCAGCAACGGCATCGGCGCCCGCCGAAGTCGTCGAAATCCGCTGATGCGGCAATCAAATTAGTATCAAATCATATTAAGCACATCCGAGGATACGGCTTGGTGAACCAAGCTATCCGGCGCCGCCGGCCTCCACCGTCCTTGCGACCACCCAGCGGTGCTTGCCGATCTTGCGCGCGCGCTGAAAACCTTGGCGTTCAAACATCGCCAGCGTGCCATTGTGCAGGAAGGCTCCAGCGACCGAGCGCCCCTCCGCGTCTTCGGGATAGCTTTCCACAGTGCCGCCGCCGAGGCGGGCGATCTCGGCGAGCGCGCCGGCAAGTGCTGCTGTTGCGACGCCCTTGCCGCGATAGGCCTTGTCGGAGAAGAAGCAGGTGATGCGCCAGTCCGGTAGGCTCGTCAGCCCTTCCTCATAGGCGCGCCGATGCTTTATGCGCGGCAGCTCCTGCGTCGGCCCGAACTGGCACCAGCCCACACACGCCACGCCGTCGAAAACGAGCGCCGCATGTGCATGGCCCTCGCGGACCCGGGCCTCCTTCTCGGCGCGGTTCCCGGCAGCGCCGCCGCCTTTGGCGTGGAAGGCCATGCACCAGCAGCCGCCCCAGACGCCATTGTGCCGCTCGACCAGCGTGGCGAATTGCGACCATGTGGTCTCGTCGAGGGGTTTTGCGCTGAAGCTCATCGTGACCTCGTGAGCGACGAAGAATAACCGATCTGGAAAAACTTTGAAGCAAGGCGTCGGAAGCTGCGATCTCTTCCTGCCGGAACAACGGCTGCAGCCGACATAGGTTGTATAGGTTTCTCCCCATCCAGCACATCCGGCGAGGTCACGACAATTCGATTCAAATGCGGCTGTGGATGTTTGCTTTCGGGTAAAGCGAGTCGCACATGTTCGGCGCACGGCGGGCAATAAGGAGAAGCTAATGAAAAGCGACTTTGCCGCCGCCCGGCTGCATCTGGAGCGGGCCGGCCACTATCTGCGCGGCGACGATGAAACGAGCAGCGAGGTCCTTGCGGCGCTCGACCTGTTGATCGAGGCGATCGTTGCGGCCCAGTACACACGGCCGGTGGCGGAGGTGGTGGATTTTCCACGGTCGGCAAGGCTGCGGTAGTCCCACGAAGAGGCCGCTTCGGGTAGGAGCGGCCTCGGCATGCCATCGGCTGACAAGCCGGCAATCGCCCGTCTTTGATCGCGTTCGACGGGGGGCTCGCCGTTAGCACGTTGATAAGCATTTGGTAATAAACACAGACAATGAAATACAGGCTCGATCCCGCGCATAGGACGCCGGTATCCGCGGCGGATTCGTGTCATGCGCATTAGAAGCCAGATCATCCTCAGCATGGTGAGCGCCGCGGCCTTGATCGGGCTGGTCGGCGGCGTCGCCATCTTCACGCAGATCGCGGCGACCAAATATCTGGGACTGACCGAAGCGACAAATGTCGCGCGTGAACTGGCCGATACCATTGTCTTCAAGCCGTCCGACGGGACGCCTTCGCTGTTCGAGCGGCCTGACGCACTCAAGCAATTCATGGAGCACCAGCATCGCCGCATGCGTCGGGACTTCCTGATCCTCGATCGCAACAAGATTGTCGTCGCCCATGCCGCCGACGAAGAGCACAAGATCGGCGAAAAGTTCGAACACGATCCCGGTAATGAAATTGGCCAGACGCTGGAAGACGGCGTCCCGCGCAAATTCGTCGACCCGGAGGAAGTCAACGCCATACTCGCGGTGCCGATCGAATATCCCGAGGATACGATCATCGGCGCCGTGCTGCTGGAATATGATCCCGTCCTGCATGCCGCCGAACAGCGCACCAACAGCATGCTCTGGCTGGTTGGTCTCAGCGCGGCGGCGGCCGTGCTGGTCGCGGTGGGGTTTGCATGGATGCTGCTCAGCCGTTTCGGCTCCGGCCTCAAGGATATGATGGGCGGCATGGAAGCGCTGGCGAAGGGCAATGCCATGACCCGCATCAGCCATGCCCGCAAGGATGAGTTCGGACAGCTGGCCGACGGGTTCAACATCATGGCGGACCAGCTTGCATCGGCGCGGGCGCATGTCGAGGATATCGTCGAGACGGCGGCTGAAGGCATCGCGGTGCTGGACAGCGACGGCCGCATCGCCAGCGCCAATCCGGCGGCCGCAACGATGATCGGGCGCCGCGCCGACAAGATCGTCGGGCAGCAATGGGATTCGGTGCTGACGGTGCGCGACCCGAGAGGTGGCGCCTTCGCAGCCGGCACTTCACCGATCGAAATGGCCTTGGCCACCGGCCGCCAGCACCAGCGCGAGGTGCGCCTGACCAAATCCGATGGATCTGATCTGCCGGTTATCGCCAGCTGCAGCCCACTCACCCGATCCGACGGCGGTCTGGTCCTCACCCTCAACGACATCAGCGAGCTGCGCCGCGCCGAAGGGGTGGTCAACGAGCGTGCCGATCAGCTGGCGGTGCTTAACCGCGAGCTGCACGAGAAGTCGGAAACCACCACCCGCCTGGTCAAGCTTGGCGAGCTGCTGCAGGCCTGCGTGACCTTCCCCGAAGCTTTTTCAGTGGTCGGCACGGCCATGACCGAGTTCCTCGGCGGCTTGAGCGGAACCGTGCATTTGACCAGCGCCTCGCGCAATCTGGTCGAGGAGATGGCGCATTGGGGCGACGTCCGGTCGAGCGCCACGCAATTTGCGCCGGAAGACTGCTGGGCGCTGCGGCGCGGCCAGGAGCATGTCGCCGGCCCGGGCATGCTGACGCCGCGCTGCGCCCATATCACCGAGAATGGCAAGAAGGGCTACGTCTGCATGCCGCTGGCGGCGCAAGGCGAGACGCTCGGCATCCTGCATCTGTGCGAACCGAACGCAGCCGAGAAGCCGCAATGGCTGGCTGAAAGGCAGCAGATCCTGCGCGGCGTCGTCGACACGCTGGCATTGGCGCTGGCCAATCTGCGCCTGCGTGAGACGTTGCGGCAGCAATCGATCCGCGATCCGAACACCGGCCTGTTCAACCGGCGCTATCTCGAGGAAACGAGCAGCCGTGAGTTGCGCAGGATGGAGCGCTCGGCCCAGCCGCTGACGATCCTCATGCTCGACGTCGATCATTTCAAGCAGTTCAACGACACGTTCGGTCACGAAGCCGGCGACCTCGTGCTGAAACAAGTCGCCGCCACATTGATCGAGCACGCGCGCGAAAGCGACGTGGTGTCGCGCTACGGCGGGGAGGAATTCGCCATCGTCATGCCGGGATGCTCACTCGAGGAAGGCGCCGAGCGGGCGGAAGCACTGCGCCAGGCAATCAGGCAGCTTCACCTGACGCATCGCGGCCGCACGCTGGGCACCGTGACGGTCTCGTTCGGTGTCGCCGCCTACCCCGAGCATGGGTCGGGTTGGGCAGAAATCACCAATGCCGCCGACCACGCGCTCTACGCTGCCAAAGGCGAAGGACGCGACCGCGTCGTCGTCGCCAAGAGCGGAGCTCCCAGCGAGCGGCCCGCGATCCAGCTGGTATCGGCCGCCGCGAAAGCGAGTGTGGACAACAAGGGCTAGAACGTTTCACCGTTTCACGGAAACGGCGAACCGCTCTATCTCTTTGTTCTTACGCAATTCCCCAAGGGAAAGCGCTACGCGCTTTTCCCGGGAAAACCGCTTACACCTTTCCTGGAATTGCTCTAGCTGGCGGTCCGAGCTGCGATCAGCGCTGCCGATTTACCGTCTCTCGCCGTCAAGCGTGGCCATCAGGGCCATTGGAGCCGTGCCAGGCTGGCGAATGACGCTCGGCAATTCGGAAATCGCCTTCCTCGAAATATCTGGCCTTCAGCCATGTGGTCGACGGTCCGCTCCGGTAGCGGCTGTCGGCGCGCTTCGAGATGATGCCCTCAAGCCCCATCTTGTCGATGGCGCGAAGGATCGCCAGCGCATCGCCGTCGAAATGCTCGCTGTACCGGATCTTGCCGGCACCAGGCTCAACCAGTTGCCACAGCGCGTGCTTCCGCTGCAGCAGGGGCAAGGGGGCAAGATTGCGACCATCGAGATGGAGGATGTCGAACGCCACGAACACCAGCCGGCTCGGCTCATTCCAGATCGCGGCTTCCAGCGCAGGGTAATCGGGAGCGCCTTGCCCACCGGCTACAATGACCTCGCCGTCGAGAATGGCAGCCCTGCATGGCAGCTCGACTGCCAGCGCGATGGGCCAGTATTTTGCCGTCCAGTCATGGCCGTTCTTACTGAAAAGACGCACGCCGCCTTGATCGATGATGAGCTGCGTCCTGTAGCCGTCGAACTTGACCTCGTGAACCCATCCCTCATCTTCGGGCGGTTGCTTGACCAGAGTCGGGATTTGCGGCGGAATGAACTCCAGCCGGCCGCCGCTGACCTTGCTACGCTTACTCAAGACGAACACCTTTGACCGCGTAGCGGGGGGCGTTGTCGGCACAGGCAGCGACACCCCAGCTATCTGGACGCCTGCCGCCTGTGCCGAGCCCCCGCCGGACTATCGCGAACATCTACGGACGAGGCCGGAATGTCGTTAGCTTCGCATCCAGATACTTATCCTGGCGTACATATCTCGCTCTCGGTGCGGCGCTCTCGCACCGACTGGCCGATGCTGCCCAGGATTGCCGCTGGCTCATGCGGTCCCTTGGCCAATTTCGGGCGACCCAGTTAGGGCCTGTTGGTCTTCATGCCTGAAGACCAACAGACCTTAGTCCATCAACAGCACCAGGGCGGGATGCAGCTTCTTCAGGTTCGGCAATGATTTCGATTGCCAGGGTATATCGGGCGTTCCACGCACGACGAGTCGAACATCGGGATGCTTGCGTACCTCGATGGTAAATTTCGCCAGCAGGTTGATGCCGGAAGAGTTGAGAAAGTGAAGGTCCTTCAGATTGAGTGTAATGGAAGCGGGGTTTGAGGCAAGAACACCGGTCGCCAAAGCCGTGATGGGCGCACCGGCCTCTGCACTGGCAAGCCGCATTGCGCCGTCGAAGAAGATATCGCTTCCTTCGTTCCACACGCGGTAGTCGTCTGTCTTGATTTCCATGACCTGGCTTCGTTTCTTCTAGTTGTGCGTTTGCGAGATCGGAATGGAGGCATAGGTTTCCAGGCAAATCCGATCGCTTTCGTCGGCGGAGCTGAATATCCAGGCCAGGCGTGCGCCATAGTCGCTCATCAACGTCAGCAATCCGAGTCCGGAGCGTGACACGTCGGGGCTCGCGGCATTCGCTTCAATTCGCTGTATCAGCAGGTCTCTGGGGTCGCCAACCGTGATGTCCGCCAGGAGGTCTCTGAACTCGGAGGCGTTTTTACCATCGACGTCATTCGACACCTTGAGCCTGAAGCACTCCGAATCCATCGACGCCTCGATCACGATCTCGCCCGGTGCGCGAAACTTGACGGCATTCTCGATTAACTCGTTGACCAGATATCCGATGCTGTGCCGCACTTCGATGTAGTCATTGCGGGACGACCGGAAGCGCAACGCGAAAAGATCGGCGATGAAGTCCGAGGTGGTGGCACAATGACGCCAACTCAAGTCGAGAGGTCCGTCGAACAGCCGAACGCGACTGACGCTCTCCTTCATCCCGATTGCAATGTCAGGGGTCCCGAACAGCGTTGTCATTGCTATGTGTGCCTTATGATCACGAGGGTGATGTCGTCATGGATCTTCTGGACTCCGATATGGGCCATCAGATCCTCGATGATCCCGGTCTTGATGTCCTCGGCGCTCCCGCCGTAACGTTTTTTTGCGCTCTGGCAGAGGCGCTCGAACCCGAATAGCATTTTGTCCTGATCCTCCGCCTCGGTCACGCCGTCGGTGTGCAGCACGATCACGTCGCCACTCTCGAACTGGATGTCACGCGTGTCGATGAACTTCGAGATGTCATTCTCCAGACCAACCGGCATACCCAGATCGAGCGTATCGATGCGTTCGACCTCCCCGTGCGCACGCACGACGAGAACGTCCTCATGCTGGCCGGATAGCGTTACCCGCTCATCCTCGAAGTCAAGAAAGGCCAGCGAGAGATGCTTGCCGGTGTCCGTCCGCTCGATGTTCTTGTAGATCGCTCTGTTCAGCCGGTCCAGAAACTGGTGCGGATCCGCTTCGTCGGTCTCCTGCAGCGCGCGTGCAACGGATTGGACCATCAGCATCAGCACGCCGCTCTCGAGACCATGACCGGTCACGTCGCCGATGCCAATCTTGATCCGTGATCCGTTCTGCAGGACGTCGTAATAGTCACCGCCGACCTCGTCGGCCGGCCGCATGTAGGCTGCGATCTCCAGCCCCGGAATCGCTTCGAGTTCGAATGGTTTCGGCAGGACCATCAACTGGATCTGCTTGGCAACCGCGAGCTCGGCGCCGAGGCGGACGTTCTCGTCCTGCAGCTTTTCGTTGAGAGCGGAGATCTCCTGATTGGCGTCGCCGAGCTCTCTGGTTCGTTCGTCGACGAGTTGCTCGAGGTTTTCCGTGTGGAAGCTGATCTGCTCGGCCATGCGGTTGAAAGCGATGCCAGCGGCTCCAACCTCGTCGCGCGTCGGAATGCTGACGCGGACTGAATAGTCCTTGGTCTGGAGCCGCTGGGCGGCACTGGCAAGCGCCCTGAGGCCCGCGGTGATCCGCTTCGAAATTCCGAGCACGGCCGCGAAAACAATCAGAAGCGAAACGATGATCGCACCGATCTGAAAGAGCAGGATACGATTGGTTGCGCGCGAAATGCTCTTCTGCGCGGCAAACAGGGACGCGTAGATCTCCCGTTCGGGAACGACGATCCCGACCGACATCGTTTCGGACTTGATCGGTCCCGAACTCCACAGATTGGTCGGCTTCAGTCGCTTGAGGACAACAATGTAGGGTACGCGTTCGCCCTTGTTGTCGAGCATGATATGCTGAATGACACCGTCATTGTTCTGGCCGAGAGGCAGCGACGCGATAGCCGGCTGCGTACTTCCCCGCAGGGACCGCTCCAGGCCGGTGACGCCCTGCGTGCCCGCGTCGCTTGATGAAGTCAGGCCGATGATCGCCTGGCCCGACGGATTGATCGCCACCACATTGCCAGTCGACATGGTGAGGAAGCCGAACCCGGTTTCAGCGATCTTCACCCTTTCGACGACTTCCGCGAGCTGATCGAGAGTGATGTCTGCCCCGGCCGTACCGGCGATACCGGTGTGATCGCGCGTCCACAGCGGGTGGAAAAAGCTGACGATCAGCTTTCCCGTGATTGCATCGGTGTAAGGCGCTGTCTGGGTGATATCGTCAGGGACCGGACGCGAGGCCGGATCCTTGGCCCATTGCTGCCATGAACCATAGATTCCCGGAAAGAAGAACTCCCAGAACTCCGCCTTGTTGTGCCCCGGATAAAGCTTGTCGAAGGTCTGCGCCTGGTTCGTATACGGCACCGTCCTGAAGATCGGCCGTTCTTTTGGACCAATATAGTACATTTGCAGTTTGGACGATCCGCTGGCCATGAGAGTCGGTGCGACGAGATCGATCACGGTACTGTCATCTATTTCCTTCTGAACGTCCGGCAGCGGAGCGTGGTCGGCGCCCAGCAGGTAGCCCCAGACACTGACCACGGAAGGCGCGCCCGGCAGGTTCTGCGCCCAATCGCCCTGGGCGTCGTAGACGACCTTCACGGAGCCGGGCGCTTCATGCGAAAGCGTCGCTCCGACCTCTTGCTGCCTCGTCGGTTCGTTGATCTGGGCCTGCAGTACGCCAGCCAGCGCCTTGACGTCGCCGTGAACCCGATCGAGCAGCAGATCGACGCTCAACGCTGTCGATTCGGCATAGGAACGAATGTATTCCTGGTTTGCGGTCGTCAGGCCCTCACCGACTTCCGACGTCGCGTCGCGCGACAGCTTCTGAACGTTCCAAAGGGCCAGGCCACCGCTCAGCAGGAGGTCGAACAGGACGGCGCCGCCAACGACCAACACGAATTTCGCTCGAAAGGAGCGCAGGCCGAAGCGCGGTGTAGGCTCATTGTCGGCTTTCATTGCGGCCGTCGCCCCGATGCGACCCAGATCGGCCAACCCGCATAACCTTTGGGGTGGAGCGCAGCGAAAATGTGGTCCTCGAAACCCTGCCGGAACTGTGCGACGAACTCCGGTCCATCGCCGCGCCTGGTCGCCATCTCGCCCGCATAGACATCCGCCCATGCCGCAATGACATCGGCGAAATCCTGCGGATCGCCGTCCAGGTTAGTGACCATGAAGGTCTCCACGCGGATGTCTTCGAATCCTGCTTCCATCAGGTATCGCCGGCTCTTCGGCCCAAGCTCGACGTCCATCTCGAAATGCCCGAACAGCTTCGCCACCTCGTTGTAGGTCCAACGGATGCTTTCGGCGCGCGGCTCGCCGAGGCAATGCGAATTCTTCTCGTTGGTGATGTAGACCCGCCCGCCCGGCTTGCATATGCGGTAGAGTTCCTTGAGGATGAGTTCAGGCCGATTGAATATCTGAAGGGAATGCCGGCAGGTCACCAGGTCGAACTGCGCTTCGTCGAGCAGCATCTCCGACGCATCGCCATAGGTATATTCGATGCCCCGGATATCGAACTCCCGCATCACCTGTCGAGCATAGTTCAGGCTCGATATGGAGTGGTCGAGGGCGACGATCCGCGATGGCTGGAACTCCTTCTGCACGAGCACGGCGAAATCGCCGATCCCGCAACAGATGTCGGCCATGACGATCCCCTGCCTCATGCCGTGTCGCGGCAAGATTGCGCGCTCGTGGCGCCAGGTCATCTTCGTCTGTGAACGCAGGATCGGAACGAACCCGCCTTCCTCGAGGAAGCCCTGTCCCGGATAGAATTCGCTGTCATACTCCTCGACCGTGATGTTCGGCTCGATTCCGCTCAAGCGACCGAATTTTCGCGAGGTCCATCCGACGACGCTTGACGTGATGACGACGAATTTGAGATCGGGCCGAGCGCGACAGGCGTCTATGAGGATCCTCGAAAAGGCGTGAAACGCGGCGTTGTTCATCTGCGTCAGGCGTCTGACATTGACGTAGAGAACGCCGCGCACACGGCAGATCGCATCGCGGAGCAATGCTATGCTGGGCCCAAGCTCATCGATTGCCTGAGGCCGGACCACCCCGGATATGGAGAACTCCTGGTTGTTGGCGTCATATTGCGCCTTGAAGCGCGGGAGGAGGTCGTAAGGGCTCAATGTTGCAGGCCCTCAAGCGGGAGATCCACGACAAGCTTGATTGCATCACCATCGGCTTCCTCCACCCTGAGTGCCGCGTTGTAGTCGACAGCCAGTTCCAGGAGCACGACCTCCCGGCTGGGCGCGACATCCCCAGACACCGAATTGAGGTATCGCTCCCTGGCCTCTGTTCCTGCGACGCGTGACACGGCTTCTTCATAGAATTCGCGCTCCTCTGGCACGCATGGGAACGTCAGTTCGATCCTCTCTGTCGCGCCGTGGCGGGACACCCTGCATGCCAATTCACCACCGGCATGGCGCGTACGAAAGGCGACTTCCAGCAATTCATTGAGGGCCGAGGAAAAGAGATTTGAATGCCGGACCGAGTCTGATCTGTTTTGACTGATCATCCGGGCCATGTATGACGAGACATAGTCGCAGTGTCTCCAGGCTGAGACGAAAGCCTTGATTTCCATGTCGATCTGGATCATGGGCGCAAAAGTCGGCTCGCCAGCCAGCTCATGATGAACAGGTCCCATAGGCATCCTCCCTTGTTCCATCAGCATTGGGCCCTGGTTGGGCGATGGCCTCCGCGACGAAAATTTCACCGCGCGCCGTGATGAGTCACTCTTGCACCGACTCGAAGAATTGAGCGGTATCTGCCTCGATCGTTTCTACAAATCCCCACTTCACCGTTAACAAAGGGTGCAAGGTGCAAAGCAATTCCAGGAACGTGCGTAGCGGCTTTCCGTCCAGATTTGTGTAAAAACAGATACTTAGGGTCCGTGGTTCTATCAAACCACTCTAAACCGCCCGATTTGATTCCTCCATCGCTCGCACCGCCCTCAGCGGGGACCGTCTGATAAAATTGCCGGTTGCATCTGCTCCGAGCGGGCGTCCCAGGAAATTGCCCTGCAGGCAATCACAATTCTCCTTGATCAGCCACAGCGCCTGTGCGGACGTCTCGACCCCTTCGGCGGTGACGCTTATTCCCAGGCCGTGTGCCAGATTTATAATCGATCGCACGATGGTCTGGCTTTTGAGATCGGTCTCCAGGTCCGCAATGAAGTACTGATCTATCTTCAACGTGTCGAAGGGAAAGTTCTTAAGGTAGCTCAACGATGAGTAGTACGTTCCAAAATCGTCGAGCGATATTCGTATTCCCAAGACGTTCAGAGTGTTTAACGTGTCGATATTGTCGATCGTCCTCTCGAGAAGAACCGTCTCGGTTATCTCGAGTTCAAGTCGGTCGGCCCGGATTCCAACTGCGTCGATGACCTGAGCGACAGTATCCGTCAGTGAACCGCTAAGGAACTGAGCCGGCGACAGGTTCACTGCGATCGTCAGCGAGGAGGGCCACGTCAACGCCTGGCGACAGGCTTCCTCGAGCACCCATCGTCCAATCTCGTCCATCAGACCGTCCGACTCGGCGATCGGTATGAAAACGCCGGGTGGAATGATTCCGATCTCGGGGTGCCGCCACCGCAGTAGCGCTTCGAAACCGATCACCGACGCGGGAGACCGAATGAGGGGCTGATACTCCAGATAAAGCTCGCCGCGCTCCAGCGCGGTTCTAAGGTTGCGCCTCAGATTCTCGCGTTGCTCGAGCAAGAGCAGCATCGAACGGTTGAACGTTCGAGCGCAACCGCGTCCGTCCGTCTTGGCCGCGTAAAGAGCAATGTCCGCGGCTTTCATCAACTGCTCGCCATCGGTCCCGTGCTCCGGCCCGAAAGCAATTCCGATACTCGAGCCGACGAAGACGGGAATGCCGTTGATGACGAACGGCTCCTTGAACGCGTCGACCAGCGATCCTGCTAGGCGCTCGGCTTCCGCTGGCTGATCCTTTCCCAATTGGATGACGGCGAACTCATCGCCGGCATACCGGTATGCGGATTCGCCGTCCTGCAGTGCGTCGCGGATTCGACCCGCCGCGAGCTGAAGAAGCGTGTCGCCTGCTCCATGACCGAGCGTGTCGTTGACCGCTTTGAAATCGTCGAGGTCGATTTGCAGCAGGGCGGCTTTCGGCTTTGCTTCGCCGATGGCCGCCAGCGCCTGCTGTAGCCGCTCGCCGAATCGCCGCCGATTCTGCAGTCCTGTCAGCACGTCGTGCGTCGCGTGATGGAGCAGAGTTACATGCTCCTGCTCCTCCGCCGCGCTCCGCTCCCCGTGCCCCCTTGTCTCGATGATTCCCACACCATTCGCGGTGGCGAAGACGAAAACGGAACGGGGCACTTCGTCCGATGATCGCGGCAAGTCGATGTTTGCCGGGGTACCGCCGTGGAACACACGAAGAAATTCGTCGCGATACCTCGCATCGAGGAAGCTCGGGTAGATCTCCCAAACGGCGGCACCCGGCGCTACCACGCCTCCGTACACGCCTTTGAGCTTGGTTGCGTAGTGCGTCAGACAGAAGTCGCGGTCATAGAACGACAAAAGTTCCGTCGTGTTTGCCAAAAGGTCAGCAAGAAGCGCTTCGCCGGCACGTGGAGCATCGCTTGAGGAAGGCCCCTCACTATCCGTCCCGACGCCTGATGCCTCTGGGTGCAAGTGCCACCTCCATAGGCGGTGCAAATTCGCGTCCCCCAGTCCAGGAATAGCATAACTGCCAAGCTTGGCAAACTTTCAACTCGAAGTCTTAACAAGTTCCACATGCTGCGTAGCTGCAATGTATGCTCCGCCGTGATTGGCGGCAAACTGTCGATAACGATGAACAGTCTCAGTTGGTTAATAAATCGCAATTGGCTGTATGATGATGGCGCGGTCCACGCGACACGAATATTCTGGTCCATGAGGCAGCGTGGCCCTGGCCGCCCCCGGCAAGCCTGCTTGAACCTGCCCATCTCAACATCGCCGATCCTGTTTCAATTTCCGAGCGCCTTGAGCCAACCTTCAAAGGAAGAGGCCTTCTCGTGTTCAGCACCCGAAACAGAGTGGGCGGGGCGTGGCAACACCACCGTGCTGCGGCCTTCGCGGGGGCTGTAACCGAATTCCTTGCTGAATGCCCGGCTGAAATTGGCCGCTGAACTAAACCCGAAGGCCTCGGCTATTTCAACAATTCGCCGGCTGTCCGCCGGATCACTAAGCGCAATATGGGCTGCCAGAAGCCGGCGGCTTTGTATGTAATGGAGAACACCACCACTGGGTTCGAACAACTGATAGAGACGGGAGCGCGAGACGCCGAGCGCCCGGCACATTGAATCCGGTGTCAGATGAGCCGCATCCAGATTCTGGTGGACGTATCTGCGCGCCCGCTCCATGAGCGCAACATTCGCCAGTTGTTCGGCGGCGGCAGCATGTTCCGCCGCAGGCCCGAGGCAGGCGATGATCATGCTGCGCGTTGCGTGTACGATGCGAGGCAGATCGTCAGCAGTGAGGCTGCGCAGTCTTGCCTCTATGCTGTTGATGTAGCCGACCAGGAGGTTGGCAAAGTTGCCGGACAGAATTGAATTGTTCTTCGCGTCGAGGCTTGCCGCCGCATCGGCGAACAAATCACGCGGCATATAGAGAACGAGACTTTCCGAGTCCGTTACCCTCCCGCGAAACGGGTAGCCGAGCGATCTGATCTCCAATTTGCCCGGCTGGCTTTCGGCAACGCGACGATCGACCTCCGTCCATGACCGGCCAGTATGGGGCAAGACGATGCACCAGTGATCGATCGAACTGGACCGGAGTTTTGCGGCAGAACGCGTGTAACTGTGTGCCGCTGCGCGCTGCTGAACGATCAGCATGCTACCGAGGTTCCAGGCCGTGTGGTCGGCGGGAAAGCCATCGTCCGGCGATTTGTCATCGGGCAACTTGACCTCGACAAGCGGCGCCATATGCGCTTGCCAGGCGGCGAATTGATCCTCTGGCGCCAGTTCGAGCGTTGAAAAGGACAAAGGCTCGAGCGCCGGCGCGAGTGGCGAAGCCGACTCGTTGTGAGGTTGAGCTTCGCGCGGCCAACGACGTCGATCACGCTCCGGCGGCTGCCTCGCAGGTGCCTCGTCAGGCTTTTTAGCGTCCATCGCGTGGTATCATATCCGATTCGGGTATGCCCCATGCCCCTTTTCAATCATGTGGTGTACCTCGGGCATCTGGCAAGACTTTGAGGCCGATATCGACAGACCAGCCAGATCCAGCCGTCGATGACCACAGCCGCAACCCTGCCAACTACAGCGGAACTCGCGTCGACAGAGCCGGCGATCGCGGTGAGTAACAGCAAGAAATGCATTCCGAGATAAGTTTCTGGATGCGACGCTAACGACACTCTTCAGCCCGCTGCATATAGAATTGAGCATTGTGGAAGCGTAGTTGGGGAGACCCTGTAGATGAACGCAAAGCTCAACAGCGAAGCCCGTCGCAAGATAATTCTTGACGGATACGTCAACAACGAGCCGTTGAAGGATATTGCGGCCAGGATCGGATGCTCACTGGCAAGTTTGAAAGTAACAGCCAGTAAAATCGGCTGCACTCGAACTCCGAAAGAGGCGGCCGATTTTAGGCGCGGCTTTCATATCCCGGAAAACAAGCGGCAGGATTACTACCAGTTGATGAACATCGGTCAGTATAAAGCTCGGGAGTGCGCAGAAATTTTGGGATTGCTGACAGGTCAATCGTCAGGAAACGAGTAAACTCACCGCAATATACCTTCGACGGAATTATCGCTGGAGCATTCCATCGCCTCAGCGATTCGTCGGTAAAAGCCCGCCGCAGCGCGGCGGGCCCTGAAAGATTCGCACAAATGCTGCGTCGGCGTTTCAATCGCACCTGCCTCAGCCCTCACGATCTGGCTATTTGCGAACGCGTGTTCGATCAGGTCTGCGCGGATGAACATCTCAACCCCTTGGACCCGGACGCCGAAATCCTGGCGGTGATGGTTGTGGCCATTTTTCGAAATGCTCACACCGGCGAGCACGAACTGCGGGAAGCTGTCAGGTCTCGCCGACAAAAGGTCGCGGGAAGCGGGCATTAGCGCGCCACATTCGATCGCGTAGCCGAGCGGGTATGGCTGAGCGCATAAACCCCTCCAAGGAAAGAGGCTGGAACGTTTCAGCCGACCGCGCGTTGTGGTTTTCGGGGAGTGGCCGGCGTCGTTTCGGCCGGCCATGGCGTTGGGAGGCGCATGGCAAAGGGATGTCCCAGGTCCAGACTGTGAAGCCAGCCGAAGCGGCAGCAGCGCCGCGGGCCTCCGATGCGTTCGCGCTGAAGCTCACCTCATCGGAACTCGCGACCACCATGTCACATTTCCACCGCGCCGAAATCGCCCGCATGGCCGGCTGGCGCGACCGTCTGGACCGCACCAGCAACTGGGCGATCACCGTCGTCGCGGCCATGCTCTCTGTCTCGCTGTCGACACCGAGCGCCCATCACGGCGTGCTGCTGTTCGCCATGCTGTTGATAACGCTGCTTCTGTGGATCGAGGCGCGGCGCTATCGCTTCTTCGACGTCTACCGGGCCAGGGTGCGCCAATTCGAGCGCTATTATTTCGCGCAGATCTTCTCGCCGCAGCCTGACTACGCCTCCAATTGGCTGGCCATCGTCGGCGAAGGCCTGCGTTCGCCACGCTTTCTGATCTCGCAGCGCGCGGCTTTGGTACGCCGGCTGCGCCGCAACTACATTTTTATGTACACGATCCTGACGCTGGCCTGGGTGCTGAAAATCACGACGCCCAGCCTGCAGCGCGAAGGATCGCCGATCGGATTCGGTGCGTCATTTCTCGATGCCGCGCGCGTGGCGCAGCTCGGCCCTGTTCCGGGCATCTATGTGGTGTGCATGGTCGGGCTGCTCTATGTCGGCATGCTTGCCGCCGCTTTCCTCATCTCGAGCGACGAGGGCGAGCTGTCGCATGGCACCGTGCATGTCTGAACATAGTCGCGAAAGCGCAATCCGGCTGCGCTGATCTTCAGCAGACATTGTCTACCATCATTGCGGACGATTCCGGCCGGGTTGCGGACTCCTCAACCCGAGGGCGTGCGCGATGACGTTTGTGTGCCGTGAGTGCGATGACCAGGGCGCAGCAGGCGGCGTTCAGCCAGTTGATCGCCGCCAGCGCGGGATCGTTGAGATTGATATGGGCATAGAGCCCGGTCGTGGCGTTGGCGGCTGTCCACAACAGCCAGGTCGCGTAGGAAATCGCCGTCGCGCCATGCTTGTCCTGCGCAACCCGCACGATCTGCGGCAGGTAAGAAACCACGCGCAAGCCGTTGAAAATGGTGAACAGATAGAAAGACAGATCGGCTAGCGTCATCCGAATCCCCCTGTAAGGCCGGACGTCCCATATCGTTCCTTGCAAGCGCGGCATGTGAGCCCGTTCACATGCCGGGTTCGAATTCCTGTTGCGGCCCGGCACCCCGCGCTAACGCACCGGCTTGGCTGCAGCGTCCGAGAAGGATGCGATTGTTTCGCCGAAGGCATGCCGACGCGTGTGGCTCAGCCGCGATGGCGCAGCGCATCGACAAGCAGCGAGAAGGCAGGCGTCGCCTGGCGGCGGCTGGGGTAATACAGATGGTAGCCGGGAAAGGGCGGGCACCAGTCGGACAGTACCCGCATCAGCCGACCGTCGGCCAGTTGAGCCGTCACCTGATCCTCGGGCAAATAGGCAAGCCCGAGCCCCGCCAGCACGGCATTCAGGCGCAGTGCCGCCGTGTTGAAGACCAACTGGCCCTCAACGCGCACCTTCAACTCGCGTCCGGCCTTTTCGAATTCCCAGGCGTAGAGTCCGCCATAGGTCGGCAGGCGCAGATTGATGCAATTGTGGGTCGTCAGGTCCTGCGGCGTGCGCGGCTTCGGCCGCGTGGCGAAGTAAGCTGGCGACCCCACCACCGCCATGCGCATGTCGGGGCCGATGCGCACGGCGATCATGTCGCGCGCCACCTGTTCGCCAAGCCGCACACCGGCATCATAGCGCTGGGCAACGATATCGGTCAGGCCATAGTCAACGATGATTTCGACCCTGATGTCGGGATAATCGGGCAGGAACTTCGCCAAGGCCGGCCAAAGGATCGCATCCGCCGAATGCTCGCCGGCGGTGATGCGGATGGTGCCGCCGGGTTTTTCGCGCAGTTCGCCGAGCGCCGCGAGTTCGGCTTCGATCTCGTCCAGCCTCGGGCCTATCGTGCTGACCAGGCGCTCGCCGGCCTCGGTCGGCGACACACTGCGCGTGGTGCGGGTCAGAAGCCGCACGCCAAGCCGCTCCTCCAGTGCGCGCAACGTGTGGCTGAGCGCCGATTGCGAGACGCCGAGCTTGGCCGCAGCCTTGGTGAAACTCCGCTCGCGCGCGACGGCGAGGAAGGCGGTGAGCTCATTCAGATTGTCGCGCGGCATTGATGAGCTCTCCTCATAGGTACATGCCGGATATTGCACCTAATCGTGGATAATCGCAGGCCCTAAATAGGCTCCATCACAAATCGGGCAGTCCAAAGCGGGGCAAAGACGGCGGCCATCTTCCGCCGGCATCGAGAAGGAACAAATCCATGGACATCAAGCGAAGCGGCTCGCAGCGAGGTCAATCCATCGTAACCGGCGCATCTCCCAAGAACCCATTCTCCGACATCGCCCCTGCCCTCGGCAGATACACCGACGAGGTGCTCTTCGGCGATGTCTGGAAGCGCCCCGGCCTTTCGCCGCGTGACCGCAGCCTCATCACCGTCGCCAGCCTGATCTCAGGTTACCGGATCAATGAAATGCCGGGGCACATGAAGCGGGCGCTCGACAACGGCGTGACCCGCGACGAACTCATCGAAGCCATCACCCATCTCGCCTTCTACTCCGGATGGCCGACGGCAGCCACTGCGATCGGCATTGCCCGGAACGTCTTCGAGCAGGCCGACGCCGAGAAACAAGGACAATGACAATGCAAAAGCGCACACTTGGAACAAACGGCCTCGAAGTCTCAGCCATCGGATTGGGCTGCATGGGAATGAACCAGTCCTACGGGGCGCCGATGGAGACGGCGGATGCGGTTCGCCTGATCCGCGCGGCGTTCGAGCGCGGCATCACCTTCTTCGACACAGCCGAAGTCTATGGACCGTTCAAGAACGAAGAGGTCGTCGGCGAGGCGCTGCAGCCGATCCGCGACCAGGTGGTGATCGCCACCAAATTCGGCATCGACATTGCAGGCACTGCCGGACACAGCGGCATGGACAGCAGGCCGGAGCACATTCGCGAGGTCGTCGAGGCCTCGCTCAGACGGCTGAGGACGGACCGCATTGATCTTCTCTACCAGCATCGCGTCGATCCGGTCGTGCCGATCGAAGAGGTGGCGGGCACCGTCAAGGACTTGATCCAACAGGGCAAGGTCAAGCATTTCGGTCTTTCCGAGGCCGGCGTGCGCACCATTCGGCGCGCGCATGCGGTGCAGCCGGTTGCGGCCCTGCAAAGCGAATACTCGCTGTGGTGGCGCGAGCCCGAAGAGGCGATCCTACCGGTGTTGGAGGAACTGGGGATCGGCCTCGTGCCTTTCAGTCCGCTCGGCAAAGGTTTTCTCACCGGCGCCATCAGCGCCGACACGACGTTCGACAGCAGCGACTTCCGCAACACCGTGCCGCGCTTTTCGGCGGAGGCCAGGCTGGCGAACCAGGCTCTGGTCGATGCCATCGGCGTCATCGCGGCCAAGAAGAAGGTGACCCCGGCGCAGGTCGCGCTCGCCTGGCTGCTGGCGCAAAAGCCCTGGATCGTCCCGATCCCCGGCACGACGAAGCTCAACCGCCTCGAAGAGAACATCGGATCGGCAGCAGTTGCGCTGACGACGGATGATCTTGCCAACATCGAAAGCGCGGTCTCGTCGATTACCGTGCAGGGAGAGCGCTATTCCCCGCAACAGGCGGCAAGGATCGATCGCTGATCGCGACGAAAATCAGAAGGGCAAAGTCATGACGCAAGGTATCGAGAATAAGGTCGTCGTCATCACCGGCGCCAGCAGCGGTCTGGGCGAAGCCGCCGCGCGGCTGCTGGCCAATGAAGGCGCGAAACTGGTGCTGGGCGCCCGACGGATCGACCGCCTACAGGCGCTGGCAGGTGAGCTTTCGCTCGGCAAGGACGGCATCCTGCAGACCGACGTAACCGATGTCGGTCAGGTCCGTCGTCTCGTCGACCATGCGGTCAAGACGCATGGCCGCATCGACGTCATCATCAACAATGCCGGCCTGATGCCGCATTCACCGCTGGAGCGCGGCAAGGTCGAGGACTGGGACCGGATGATCGACGTCAACATCAAGGGCGTCCTCTATGGCATCGCCGCTGCCCTGCCGCACATGAAGACGCAGAAGAGCGGCCACATCATCAACGTCTCGTCGGTCGCCGGCCACAAAGTCGGGCCGGGCGGCGCGGTCTATGCCGCCACCAAGCATGCGGTGCGCGTCATCTCGGAAGGACTGCGCCAGGAGGTCAAGCCCTACAACATCCGCACCACCATCATATCGCCCGGTGCCGTGGCGACGGAATTGCCGGACAGCGTCACCGAAGCCGATGTCGCCCAAGGCGTGCGCGCGCTCTACGACCGGGTGGCCATACCGGCCGATTCCTTCGCCCGAACGGTGGTATTCGCGATGAGCCAGCCCGACGAGGTCGACATCAACGAGATCCTGTTTCGGCCGACGGCGCAGGAATATTAGAGCCGCCGACCTTGCTCAGCACCGCCGGTTCAGCCCGAACTGCGCCTGAAATTCCCTGGTGTCGTTGCGATTGGGATAGGGCCGGTCGGGCACTGGAACGCGCAGATGCGCACACAGGGTCTCCCAGCCGTCGCCCAGTTTATGGACCAGCAGCCGCTCCGGAGGAACTGTCGCCATGACCGCGGCGACGTTGGCTTCATAGAGGGCGATCGCGGTCGCGCGATCATGCGCCTTGCCGCCGAAGACCTGCTTGGCGATCAAGGAAATGCCAAGCGCCTCCTGATCCTCGAGCTGGCTGATGCTGGTCAGGATGGTCTTCTCGAAACTCTGCCACCAGCTTTCTGGCGAGCGCCAGGTGAGGATGACCGAGGCGTCGGGATAGACTTCGATCAGCTGGCGCCAATAATGCGCCGATGGCCAGTCCATGCAGGAGGCATAGCCGGCAAACAGCTCGCTCCAGTCAGGCGCAGCACCCTTCGCCAGTGCGCGCCAGAGCCGCTTCTGCTCCTCGTTGGCGATGACTTCGGACATGTGATGACAGGGGCCCAGGCCGAGTATGGTCAGCGCTTCGCGCATGGAATCCGTTCCGGTACGGCCAAAGCCCGTCCCGATCACCTTGATCGACATTTTTTCCTCCCGGGCTCGAACCGCCGAGGTCGATCAGCTGGCAGGTTGGCATCGCTCAGCGGCTGCATGATAGCAGCTTCTCGCAGGAAGCGCCGCGTGGGCAGCAACTCCTCACTCTTCATTGCATATATCAGGACTGCGCCCGGGCCAGATTAGCCGCCAACGATAGATCTGTCCCACACAAAGATCGGTTGACCGGCCTCGGCCACGAAGCGACTATTCAGCCAGATTGCAGACCGCAGGAGGACATGAGATGGACGAACCCGATCGCTGGCGGCATATGGCGAGCGCGCCCAAGGACGGCAGCCGCATCCTGGTCACCGTGAGGCCGTCTGAACAGGGGCCGGCCGAGGTCGACCTCGCCTACTGGTCGCGCGCCGACCAGTTCGGTAGCGAAGGCTGGCGGTCTTCCGATTCGTCTCCGGGACGCGTGATCGAATATCCTGAACCCGAATTAAAATGCTGGATGCCGCTTCCGACGGCCAATCTGAGCCGGGCTTCCATGCCGGCCCCCTGGGCCGGTGAAGACGCCCAGCAGCTCGACGGCTCCGGAATATGATCTCGGCAGGACGGCGGTAGGGAATACCCTGCCTGCCTATCTCGGCCGGCGCACCGCTCGCACCATGCCGCCGGGGCCGCCGCCGCAGAAGAAGCGGTCGCCGCCGTCGGATTCGAGCCCCGACACACCCACCCCCGCCGGCATGTCGAGCCGCTCCAGCACCTTTCCGGTTTGCGGGTCCACACGGCGCACGTCGCTCTGGTCGCCTTCCCAGGTGCCGTGCCACAGCTCGCCATCCACCCAGGTCACCCCGGTGACGAAACGGTTGGATTCGATGGTGCGCAGGATTTTCCCGGTCTCGGGATCGATCTGGTGAATCTTGCGCTCCCGGTTCTGCCCGACCCACAGCGTGCCCTCGGCCCAGGTCATGCCGGAATCGCGACCGCCGCCGGGCGCCGGAATGGTGGCCAGCACCTTGCCGGTGTCGGGGTCGATCTTCTGGATGCGATCTCCGGCCAGCTGGAACAGATGCCGGCCGTCATAGGCAGTGCCGGCATGGGCCGCGACATCGATCGAGCGCTGCGTTTCACCGTTTGCCGGATCGAAGGCGGTCAGCTTCTCTCCCGTGGCAAACCAGACATTTTGCCCGTCAAAGCTCACGCCATGCACGATGTCGACATCAGGAAAGGGCCCGTATTCGCGCAGGATTTCGGCGGTTGAATGTTTCATGTCCTGGTCCTCGATCACGGTCACGGAACCTTCCTAGCCGTTTGGCAGCGGTGCCGGGAGTAACAAGGTGGTCGTGAAACCCGCCACCGGCGGCGTCATCCAGCGGCGCGCGCGACCATGACCGAACGACTGCACCTTGCCGGCCTCGGCCAGCTGCTCGAGCGCTCGCTGTACGCTGCGCTGGCCGGCGCCGAGCGCCAGCGCCAGCGCCGAGCTTGCCCAGGCTTCACCATCGGCCAGGAAGGCCAGCACCACCGCGTGCCGCTCCTCGATCGGCCGCGCCAGCACCGCCACCACGCCTGCCTGGCGCGGCGCCAGCGCAAAGCCTTGGCTGGTCGCGCCGATGCCGGCCAGCGACCGCAATTCGGCGCGCAGCCGGCCGATCTCGACCCGCAGCCTGGCACGGTGCGATTCATCGGCGTGCCTGCCGCCAAAAGCGCGGGCAATCAGCGTTGCCCTCGACACATCCGCCGGCCAGGCTTCGGCAAGCGCGCGCGCCAGTGCAAACAGCACCGGGCGCGTTGCCAGCGAGACCGTGGTTTCCTGCTTGCGCACGACATAGCGGAACGTATCGATGACCAGCGCCGACGACGCCTGCAGCACCTCGACGTCTTCGAGCAGAACCGGTCGCTCTTCGCCATTGGCGATCAGCCGAGCCGCCGGCGTGTCGAGTGCCAGGAAGGCGCTGTCGACCTCGGCCATGAGGCCCGGAATGCCGGCCCGGCGGGCGGCGTGGCGCGCCCATTCAAGGGCTGCGCGCGCGGCTTTCGTCTTGAGCCGGCGCATGGCGATGCCGGCAACGGCGAGTTCATGCGCGGCGCGTGAGGCCGGCGGAAGCGGCGCCGGATCGAGCTGGGCCAGCACGTCTTCAGCCTCGTCGAGGCGACCGATCAGCAGCAGGCGGCGCACCTTGAGATGGCCGGCATGCGCGGCGTTCAGCCGGTCGCCATGCCTTTCCAATGTCGCCCGCGCCGCATCGAGCGCCTTGGCCGGCCAGCCGAGGTCGCGCGAGACCAGCGCGATCTCGGCTTCGGCGACGACGCATCTGGCGCGCGCCACCGCCTCCTTCGGACCGAAGGCGCGGCCGGCCCGACGTAGCAGCAGCTTGGCGCGATCGAGATCGCCGAGCTGCGCCATGGCAATGCCGCGCAGCGCCAGCGCCGGCGCGTCCTCGCGCAAGGCCACGCGGTCGAGCGCGGCCAGCGGATCACCCGCGGCCAGCGCCAGCCCTGCCGCGGTGATCAGCGAGTCCATTCAAATCCCGTCACACTTGTAACTCCCACCTCCGCCGGTCATGGCCCTAACTTAAGTCACCGCCGCCAAGCAGCAAGCCGGGGCGGCAAACTGGCCATCTGGGCTGGCAGGAGACACTGGTACTGTCGTTGACGCCAATATCGGCAGTCGCTAGCCTGAGCATCTCAGATGGTATTTTTAAGCTTCTCATAAGGGAAAACTGACAATGCCTGTTTCCGAGGACCTTGAGCACACTGCGCGGCCCCGCCACCCCTGCTGCGGTGGGCCGCCTGCAAATCCCGTCACATTTGTAACTCCGCCCTCGCCGTCTCGCGGCCCTACCCTACCTCACGATCAGCAGGCAACGGCAGGCCGCAACGGCTCGACGACTGACAAATAACCGGGACTGACAAAGGAGACGAGCGATGACCAAGCACGTGGCAATGAAGACCCCGCCAATCGTTTCAAGGCAGGAATGGGAAGCCGAGCGCGAAAAGATGCTGGTGAAGGAAAAGGCGACGATGCGCGCCAGGGATGCGCTGTCGGCCGAACGCCGGCGCATGCCGTGGATGGAAGTGGATAAGGCCTATGTGTTCGAAGGCCCCAACGGCAAGGCAAGCCTGCTCGACCTGTTCGAAGGCCGCCGGCAGTTGATCGTCTACCGCGCCTTCTATGAGCCCGGCGTCTATGGCTGGCCCGAACATGCCTGCCGCGGCTGTTCGCTCGGCGCCGACCAGGTCGGCCATCTCGCCCATCTCAACGCCCGCAATACCACGCTGGCCTATGCCTCGCGCGCGCCGCAGGCCGACATTGTCAGCCTGAAGCAGCGGATGGGCTGGGAGATGCCCTGGTACACAATCACCGACAGCTTCGACAAGGATTTCGGCGTCGACGAATGGCACGGCCACAACGTCTTCATCCAGGACGGCAAGAAGGTGTATCGCACCTACTTCATCAACAGCCGCGGCGACGAGCAGATGGGAACCGTCTGGAGCTATCTCGACGCCACGCCGCTCGGCCGCCAGGAAGTCTGGGAAGACTCGCCCGAAGGCTATCCCCAGACCGAGCTCTACAGCTGGTGGAACTGGCACGACAATTACGACGCCGCGCCCGACAAGACATGGGAAGCGGTGGCCGCAGCCGGCGAAGCCGCGTTCCGAGATAAGGACGGCAAGTAAGGGCTATCCAGCTTGGGGTTCCTCGCCCCTGCCGAAGGCGGGGGGAGGAACCAAGCCCCAGGCGTTCATCAAAGGATGAGAACCATGAGCGATATCGGCGCCTGCAGCGAGATCCCTCAATCCACCGGCGCGGCGCCGCTCGGCATCGCCGACTGGCTGTGCCTCGCCGCGGCGCCGACTTTCGCTGCGATGGCGTTGCTTACCTGCTTTCACGCTGGCGACAGCATGACGTCGTGCCTGGGCGCCAATGCCTCCCTGCTCACCGGCATGCCGGTGATGTATCTCTTGATGAGCGCCTTTCATCTGGCGCCTTGGCTGCGTGTGATTTCCGGCCGGCCGGTCCGGCAATAGTCCGGCTCGCATTCCAACACCCCGCACGTCGGAGAGAGACAATGAAGCTGGTCAGGCTGAGAGCGCCGGGCGGATTGGACAAGTTCGACCTGGTCGAGGAAGATCATCCGCAGCCTGGGCCGGGCGAAATGCTGATCAGGATCCGCGCCTGCTCGCTCAATATGCGCGACGATTTCGCCGTGCAAGGCAAGGTGCCGCTCGCCGAGGGCCGCGTGCCCCTGTCAGACGGCGCCGGCGAGGTGATTGCCGTCGGCGACGGCGTCAATGCGTTCAAGTCAGGAGATAACGTCGTCAGCACCTTCTATCCCGGGTGGCTGGGCGGCGACATGACATCAGACACAAGGCGCGACATTCCAGGAGACAGTTTCGACGGCTTCGCCAGCGAATATGTGTGCAAGCCGGCGCAGGCTTTCACCAGGGCGCCGGCGGGCTATACGCATCTCGAGGCGGCAACGCTTACTTGCACGGGCGTTACCGCCTGGCGAGGCCTGGTGACGTGCGGCAAGGTGAAGCCCGGCGACACGGTGCTGATCCTCGGCACCGGCAGCGTGTCGCTGTTCGCGCTGCAATTTGCCAAGGCTGCCGGGTCATCGCCATCTCGTCCAGTGAAGAGAAGCTGGAGAAGCTGAGACGCCTCGGCGCCGACAACGTCATCAACTACAAGGCTGTGCCGGACTGGGGCGGCAAGGCGAGGGATTTGACGGATGGACGCGGTGTCGACCAGGTGATCGAGGTCGGCGGACCCGCGACACTGGCGCAGTCGATAGCGGCCTGCCGGACAGGCGGCCACATCGCCCTCATCGGCGTGCTGACCGGCTTTGCGGCCGAAGTTTCGATCCCGGCGCTGTTTTCGAACCAGATCCGCATCAGCGGGATTTCCATCGGCAGCAGGGCCAACCAGGAAGACATGATCCGGGCGATAGAGGTCAATCGCCTGAAGCCCGTCATAGACAGCAGCTTTCCGCTGCAGGACATCGCCACCGCCTTCAGGCATTACGAAGCGCAGAAGCATTTCGGCAAGGTTTGCCTCGAAGTTTGGCCATCGCATCCTGCCGCAGCCCACCAGTCCCTGGTGTCGGACGGCGCATTCAGCCCGTTGATGTGACTGTGAGACTTGTCACATACCCGCTTTTGAAGCGCGTGCTACTGCCACCACGTCAGTCAGCGCCGAAAGAAATCGCCTGCCATGGTCTGGCGGTGACGGGCCTTTCACTTTATCCTGTGGCAGGTTGCATACGATCAACGGGCCTTGATGCCGCAAGCGGTGTTCTCGTCGGCGTCAGGCAGCGGCCAGGGGTTTTGCCATGCTCCGACTTTGCGGATTCATCGCGGCCTTCATCCTCGTCAGCCTCACGACCTTTGAGGCCTGCGCTGATCGAAGGGTCGCCCTCGTCATCGGCAATTCCGAATATCGTGACATCCCGGCACTCAAGAACCCGGCCAAGGACGCCGAGGACGTGTCGGCCACGTTCCGGCTGGCGGGCTTCGAGGTTTTCGTCGCCGAGAACCTCACCAAGCAGCAATTCGAAGGCCAGTTCCGGGACTACCTGGCCGCCGTCGACGGCGCTGATCTCGCCGTCGTCTACTATTCCGGGCACGGCTTTCAGATTGGCGGCGAGAATTTCCTGATCCCGGTCGACGCCTCGCTGAAGAAAGCGGCCGATATCGAGGTCCAGGCGATCAAGCTCAACGATGTGCTGGAGCAGCTGCGCTCGAAGTCGAAGATCCAGGTGATCATTCTCGATGCTTGCCGCAACAACCCCTTCCCGCGCAACAATTACTGGCTGCGTGACCAGCTTGTCACCGCCGGCAATACCGGGCTGGCGCAGGTGCGCAGCTCGCTCAACACGCTGATTGCCTTCGCCACCGAACCGGGCGCGGTCGCCTATGACGGCAGCGGCGACCTCAGCCCGTTTTCATCGGCCTTTTCGCGGCGCGCGCTGGCGCCGAACCAGGAGATTCGCACGGTCATGTCGGCGGTGCGCCGCGACGTCGTGCAAGCCACCAACGGCATGCAGGTGCCTTGGGAAAACTCCTCGCTGATCGACGACGTGGTGCTGGTGCGCCGCAGCAACCGGCCCTCGCTGCCGCCGGTGCTGGAAAAGGTGGTGCTGTCGGGGGTCGGCCCTGTCGCTCTCGGCCTGCCGGAGCCGGTCGATGTCGATGGCGGCGCTATAACCGTCAGCATCGAAAGGCCGCCCGCAATGGGCCGGCTGATGCTGGACGGCAAGGACGTCGTGGTGGGCGAACCGATCGCGGGCAAGGATCTGCCGCGCCTGCAGATGGATGTGCCCAAAGGGGCTGCCACGCAGGACGAGGTGGATATGCTGGCCTATGCCACGCATGACAATTGGGGCGGCGGAAGCCAGGGCATATTGGTGTTCCGCGTCAAGAGCGGCGAAGGCGCCGCCGGCCAACAGATCATGGCTTCGCTCGAGGCCGAGCAGAAGCAGCAGGTGCTGGAGCGCGGCATCCACATCACCGACGCCGCCGAAGCGATCGAGAACCGCAAGCTCGATATTCCCGTCGGCGTCGGACCGGTCGCGCTCAACCTGGATTTCCCGACCGACGATCCGGCGGTCAGCCTGAAGGTCTCGGGATATCCGGCAACAGGAACGCTGTCACTGCCGGATCGGACGCTTTCGCCGCAATCGAGCCTGCTGGCCGGCGAGGTCGACCATCTTCGCTACGAGCCGCAGATCGGCACCACCGCGCCGATCGTGGTCGGTTTTGAAATCCGCGCCGACAGCACTTCGTCCAAACCCGCGACGATGAAGCTGTCGCCGACGGTCGATGCCTGCGATACCGCGGCAGGCGAGCCTCTCGACCTGCAAGGGGTGGTGCCCGGACTGCTGCCGAACGAGATCGGCGCCGGTGCGGTGGCGGCCTGCGAGGCCGCGGTGAAAACCTATCCCGATGTCGCCCGCTTCCGCTACGAGCTCGGCCGCGCGCTGCTAGCTGCCGGCAAGGTCGCCGAGGCCAAGACAGCGATCGAGGACGCCGCCAAGAAGGGGCATGTGCGCGCTGTCTTCGAACTCGGCTATCTCAACGCAACAGGGACCGGAACGGCCATCGACCGCACCCAGGCCAACGCTCTCTACAAGGCTGCCGCCGACAAAGGCGATCCCTACGGTATGACGTCGTGGGGCCGCGCCCTATTCAACGGCTACGGCGTCAACCGCGATACGGCCAAGGGCCTGGACTTGCTGCTCAAGGCGGCGGCCATGGGGCACACCTATGCCATGAACGATCTGGCCGCGATCTTCACCGAGGGCCGCAATGGCGTGCCTGCCGATCCGGCCCGCGCCGTCGCCTTCCTGCAAGCGGGCGTGCAGCGCCAGGACATGTATTCGATGAACCTGCTCGGCCGCAATTACCTCGCCGGCCAGGGCATCGACAAGGATCCGAAAGCGGCGCAAGCGCTGTTCCAGCAGGCCACCGATCTTGGCCAGCCCTACGCTCCGGCAAGCCTTGGGCGCATGTATCGCGACGGCGTAGGGGTGGAGCGAAATCTCGAGGAAGCACAAAGACTGTTTGAACTGGCGACCGCGCGCGGTGATTACTCTGGCGCCTATGATCGCGCGGCCCTGGAGATGGCGAGAGGCGACAAGGCCGATCAGGCCGTTGCTGTGCGTTTCCTGGCATTCGCCGTCGCGCTGGACCTGCGCAAGGAGCTTCCGGACGCCAAAAAGGGCCTGGCGCAGTTCGGGACGAAGCCAAAAACGGCGGCCCTGGACGCCCTGCGTCAAGAGCTGAAGTCGAAGACCCTGCCGTCCGGTTCGCTGGACACGCAACTGGTCAAAGCGGCCCGGGGGGTCTGGGAAGAAGCCAATCCGCGTCGGGACTTGTTTTGAACAATGGAGGCCATGGTGGGCAAGGCATTCAAGCAGGCATTCATCGGGACAATTTTCTCCGGCGTTCTGGCCGGGCTCATGGGCTGCACCTCGGTGTCGCCGATGTTTGAGCCGGCGCCACCGGTGGAACATCGCAAGGTGGTTCGCGTAGCGCCCCAGCCGAAGGTGGTCCGATACAAGAAGGCGACTACCGGCAAAGTGATCAAGCCGGCCGAGGAGACACCACAAAAGCCGCCGGTTATTCCCACTCTCGGCGGCGGCAGCGGGGGTGGCGGCGGCGGCGGTTGGGGATGAGGGCAGGCCGGAGCGAAGGCAGAGCCAGGGCCGCCCCCTTGTGAGGTGGGTGGCGCGTCTGTCCTCCCTACCGCCATCGACCGGAGACTGCACCTCAGAAGCGGCTAATTGACAGCCCAGGAGAAACGGCGCTCACTGGCTCGACCGCAGCAGCGGGCGATTGCGACCGCGGCGGCTCCTAGGGAGGATGCCATGCCGACAGTAATTGGCCATCACAACATCTCGAAAGACACCAAGCATTGGCTCTCGTCACCGAAGCGCAAGGAGCTTTTCGGTTCGCTCGGGATCACCAACATCCGCACCTTCGTCGATCCGCAGAACCCAAAACGGGTCGCGGTCATGATGGACGTTCCGGACATGGATAAGCTTGCGGCCATGATGCAAAGCAAGGCAGCAGCCGATGCGATGGCTCACGATGGAGTGGTGCCGGAGTCGCTGGTGATCCTGGTGGAGACGAAGGGATAGTTCGCCACCGGCCAGCGGAAACCGGATTTTGGCTTCAAACGCGAGACGCCGCCGCGTTGGTCACAGCTCTGGTTGCGGACACACCTTGTGAACCGGCATTTCAGCCCGCGAAAGCGCGCCGAGGCCAACGGATGCGGCGGCTCGCACAATGTTAGCCCTTGTTGGGGCTAAGGCCGAACATCTCCGCGATCGCGTACCCACCTTCTTCGTCCATGGTCGAGAACCGACTCCTGGTCAGGTGCCTCCTCAATTTGTGCAGGTCGTGGTGGACGATAGTAGCTTCGGCATCCGAGAGATCGTCGAGATAACCCCAACCCTGCCGCAGCCAAGGCCAACAGCCGCCGACTACACCTTCTGCCGCAGGCGTCCGTTCGAAAGTCCACTCAAATACCTGCTCCTCTTCGGTTCGCGGCTTGCCGGCAGGAACTTCCGGAATAAAGGCCAATATCCGAGCGGCATCTATAAACCGGCCGCGAATCGCACTCAATAGCGCTATATCAAAGGGGATCGGCTGCGCAGACTTGTAGTAAGGTGAGAAGAACGGCGTTGCATAATAGTAAGCCATCCTTCGAATACTTTCCACGTCATTGATCGAGTCGTAAAGATAGGCGCTAATGACCCCAAGAAGCGGATCAGCGTGTTTTTGTTGGCGCAGCCTTACGGCCAAGTCGACCTTGGCCCTTGTGCCTATTCCGCCACTTTCCATTTTAGCGAGCATTTCTTCGGCGTTGCGCGCAATGTTTCTATCTGTGTGCACCTCGCGATAGACAAGCGCAGAGACCCCTCTAGGATCGCATATCACGGAGCCTATGAACTCTGGCAGGCTTGTTGTCAGGGCAAATTTCCCGCTCTTGAATTCGATCAGCACAGCCGCTGGGTCTTTCAGCCGATATCCATTGCGCTGACCTACACGCCACCAGTTTGGCGTCCCCTGTTTCTCGGCAAAGAAGCCTGGCGCGGTCCATAGCGTGCGTACGGCTTGGCCATCGACGGCAAATCCCGACCCGGTTTCATAGGCATCGGGGCGTTTTTGTCGCCTAATCCGCTTGCGAAGGACTGCGCCAACGTCGCTCCTCTTGGGAGGCTCAGGCACCAGCGCCTCGAGCGATGCCTCTGCTCCCCAAGCAAGCACTTCATCAGCGGGCGGCCAATCGGGAAGTACTGGTACTCCGACCTGTGCGTCCTTTCTGAAATAGACGTCGTCTTCTTCGGGAAATGTTGGCAACACGACCGGGTGGATTGCGCGGCCATAGCGCTTGGCGATAAGCGGAATCTCTTGTCTGAGAAACGTTCCAAGGCTGTTGCTGGTAACACAATTGGTGGCACGTTTGGAAAATGCGGCCGGCTTTGCACCCCACAACCCCTCCATCAAGACACCCGTGAAAAGGCACCGGTCCTGGTCTGGATCCGGGCCCGGGATCATGATGGTAGCCGTGCCGTCGTGGGTGGCGATGAACTTGTCGATTGGCGGCCAAGGAATGCCTTCTTTGGGACCGGCTTGCAGCACACCCCTAATGTCCATGTCCGCCGTGTCCACGTCTGGCGGCAACTTCCGGCATGCATCGGCGAAGATAGACAACTGACCGATTCCGTATCTGTAGAGCCGCCGCTTGAGCAGTTCGACCCCAACCGCACATTGTTCGTCCTTCCAGTCCGATAGCAACCACAGGCCCTCTTCGGCTTCCTTGATCAGCCCGTGCCCGGCAAAATAAAGCAGGAACCGGTGGATGAGCGGCTTGGTGATCTCCTTTCCTCTACCGCTCTCTATCTCCTTGAAACCTATAATTGATTCGATCTTTTCACGAACCACATCGATTGTGATTTTATTTTTGGTGTCGTCGAGAAGATGAGACTCATAGCCACTGGCTTTTGCCCATTTACAAAATTCGCGCGCCCCATTCAGCGCTCCAGCCAGATAAGGCAATGGCGTTGCGTCCGAGACAGCGATCGCCAGCGCTACCATTCGTTTGATATCGGGCATTTCTTTCCCAGTCATCGAATAAGAGAATTTGCTCAAGAGACTAGCATTTATACCTGGAGTAAAATACCTTCAACTACGAATAAGCACGATCCTTTATGTCAAACGAAGGAGATCATAGTGAGTGCGAGAAATTTTCACGCGAGGGAATACGTAAAGGGTATAGACCTTACCGGAACTCCGCGACCACGCAAACTTGTTGACCAAGGGGTAGAAGACATCGCAGGCGAAGTCTTCACGACTACGAAAAATCAGGCGCAGATTGTGGGGGCCGGTCTTTTCTCTTTCACGAAGGGAGTCGACGCCGAAGTTCGCGAGACGATATCTTCTTCGGCCTTACTTGCGCAACTTGTTGCAAACAAGAAAAGCTCGAGCAGTCTCCAGCCATTGGTATGGTTTTCCGAGTATTCCACCGTTCTTCAGAACGTCGGTTGGACTATGCAGGACATGCAGATGACGGACTACAGTACAAAAGGCACCGCAGCTGAGGTGAACGAGAAAATTATCGAGGTGATGACGGTAGCTCTCGGTCCCTCTGTTGCGGCGCTGGCTATTCTTAAGGCGACCATCAAAGCCTTGGCAGCCATGCAATCCAACAATTCCTGGTTCAAGATATTCGAACGAGAATCGCAGAGGGCGAGAATCGCACGTTTCCAGATAGGTCTGGTCGAACAGGGAGCCAACAGCGACGTTTTTGTTTCTTTGCTTGGTTGTTTGATACAGGCCCAAAGCAACATTACACAGGTTCTCTTTTTCAAATTCAAGGATGCCAAGGCGTCTTTTAAGGCAAGTAGCCAAAAAGCTTCAATCAACAGAGCGTCAATGATTGGCCTCAAGGGTGATATCAACAAGAAAGTCAGAGCCTACCAAAACAGTTATCTTAGCAGCATTAAGGACATATAGCCGGCACAGTACGTTTGACACTTTACTCTTGCGCAAACCTTACCCCTTTGGCCCTTGCCGGTCGGCCGGCTGCGGTTTGGATCTGAAGAGCCAGCCGGGAGCGAGTGCGCGCGCCATGCCCGATTGAGCGCGGAGGAGATACCGCCTAGTGAGTCTTCGTGCATGGATACGTCGGAAACGCATCAGCCCATCACCACGAGCCTTCGGCCTTCACACCTGCGTCGTGAAGCCAGCTTCATTTTGCCACGAAAGAGGCTGATGACCCTCTCCACCTCTTGTTTTGCTTGGAATTGCTTTAAGCCACGATATCGTTGGGCGGCAGCAATGGCTTGGGTAGATCGACCTCGCCCATTCCGCTGCACGCCAAGATGAGATTGTCTGCGGAAGTCACCTCTTCCCCGCCCCAAAGCGCAATCCGTCCATCAGCAGCTTGACCAGCCGGCGCGAGCGGTCGCGCCAGTCCTTGGTGTCGGGGGCCGAGTAGATGCCGCCGAGCGCATGCAGCACATCGGAGGCGTCGACGTCGCCGCGGATCGAGCCTTCGGCCGCGGCCGCCTCGACCAGCTGCCGCAAGGCCAGCGATACCCGGCCCGACAAGTCTGAAAACACGGCGGAATTGGTGTTGAACAGGATGCGCAGGCTGGCCGCCAGGCCGCGCTTGGTGGCGATGTAGTCGACGAAGCGCTGCATCCACTGTTCAAGCGCCATGTCGGCCGAATGGTGGCTGGCGAGGTCGTCGGCAGCCGCGCAGAGTGCTTCGACTTCGCGCCGATAGACCACCTCGACCAGATGCTCGCGGGTCGGAAAATGTCGGTAGAGCGTGCCGATGCCGACACCCGCCTGGCGCGCGATCTCCTCCAGCGAAGCATCGACGCCCTGCTCGGCAAAAGCCGTCGCCGCCACCTCGACCAGCCGGTCGCGGTTGCGCTGCGCGTCGGCGCGCAGCGACTTTGGCGCTGCGGCTTCGCGCGCACCTTGGGCGGTTGCTGTCTGCTGGTCGTCCAATTTTTTCTCCACTGTCGACATATGGGGGCTTGAACCCCGAGGGGTAAGCCCCCACCTACATAAACGGAGGCGCCTCCGTTTTAGTGGAGCAGTCTTATCATATAATCAAGGGAGCCGGTATGTCACGTCCCTCGAACTTGCCTACCAGAGTTTCCCCATCCCGCTGGAGAATGGCGGGGACGCCTTCGGCGACAGAGGGGGTCGGTTCGACCGGGCGCGACCTCCTGCGGCAGATGGAGGTTAGCGCTCCACGCGAGGCGACCCCCTCTGGCCACTCCGCGGCCATCTCCCCCTCAAGGGGGGAGAATACGCCTACCCTTGCCCTCCCC